>JAAYPC010000036.1 GCA_012519985.1 Fibrobacter sp. | reverse complement strand
TTCTGTGGGTTCAGGACCTTTCATAGAGATTCCTTTGCTGTTTTGAAATTAAAAAGTGGACTATCTGAAAGGAAAAGATACTAATAGATAAAAATTAATTGTAACTGTTCAGGTACTGATGGCAAAAAAATAGCGTAATTATATCAAATCGGAAAAAATAAGAAACTAATATAAAAACGATATCTACTCAGAAGTAATCTGAAAAAAAATATCTAAACGAAGAATCGGCAGTGAAAAAAAATCCTTTTTCTTCAGTGCTTATCTAAGTAGGTATAATTTTCTGATTCTTTGGTCGATTGTTTCTGATTTCCTGCCAGTTATTTGTTTCAATATTTGAGCAGCTACAATTAATTTTTGAGGATAAGCATGAGGATGGTTTGGAGGAATAGTGTAATTTGTTGTGGTAGGGGCGACTTCCGAGAGTGCCGAAAACCATTCCTACTGTTTAAAAAACGGGCACTCAGTAGTACGAACACAAACTGGAATCTATTATCTTTCCGGTGAACCAATTGAATCACTCTTTAAAAAAGAACAGCAGTGAGAGCCTGGTTAGTTTATAAGAAAAGGTTGAGTGTATTCTCTTATTTCCAAATAAGCACTTTCGGTTCTCTGTAAAAAAGGAGATTATATGTTTCTGATGATTTTTCTTTTGATAATCGGAATAGTGTTACTTTATTTCGGAGCCGAATTGCTGGTCAAGGGAAGTGCGAACCTGGCTATGCGGTGCGGAGTATCGGCTCTGGTTGCAGGGTTGACAATCGTGGCATTTGGAACCAGTGCACCGGAGTTGGTGGTCAGTATTAAAGCCGGACTGGATGGTTTGGGTGATATTGCGGTAGGTAATGTGGTAGGCTCAAATATTTTCAACATCGCAGTGATTTTAGGAATAAGCTCTATTCTCAGGCCAATTAAAGTGCATCTGAATGTGCTTCGTATAGATACACCGGTAATGCTGGCTGCTTCGGTGTTTCTTATGGTTGTACTCTATGATTTACATATAAGCAGAATGGAGGGAATCTTTCTTTTTGCCGGGATTATCTCTTATATAGTGTTTACAATCATCACAGCACGAAGAGCTGGAGAAACGAAAGTGGATTTTCCGGTGGAGCAGTTGATACCCGAAAAAAAGGTGACCTTAGGTCTGGATATGATATTTGTGATCTGCGGACTGGGGCTTCTGGTTCTGGGGTCCCGTTTTTTTGTGGACGGAGCAGTTGGCCTGGCCAGAGCCATTGGAGTTAGTGAAGCGGTAATCGGACTTACTATCGTAGCATTGGGAACCAGTTTACCTGAACTTGCTACATCTGTCATAGCAGCCATAAAGAAAGAGGAAGATATTGCTATTGGTAATATAATAGGTTCCAACATTTTCAACATATTGGCCATTTTGGGAGTGAGCAGTACAATAACTCCGCTGGATGCAACCGGAGTGGGGCAGGTAAGCCTTTATTTCATGCTGGGAACATCAGTGCTTCTATTGCCTTTCATGAGAACTGGATTTGTGCTTAATAGAATTGAAGGAGCGCTGCTATTGGCAGTCTATGGGGGATACATGTACTATTTGTGGCCCTGATTGGTAAAAAATCAGGTGACTGAAAATAAAGAGGATAGCTGATGCTGTCACATTAATAAAGAATTACCGGAGAGCAGATCGTTCAAATATAAAAAATTACCCGCGT
>JAAYPC010000035.1 GCA_012519985.1 Fibrobacter sp. | reverse complement strand
TACGACCGGAGACAACCGGAGAAAGAATTTGAAACCTGCATCCTTCGGGCAGTGACAGGATGCTGTCGGTAATTTCCTGAATAGTCTGGCGGGAGATTACCTTGCCGCATTTATAGCAGGTGGGGGTTCCGACTCGTGCAAAAAGCAATCGGAAATAGTCATGAATTTCGGTTATGGTCCCCACTGTGGAACGGGGATTATGTGCGGTTGTTTTTTGCTCGATTGAGATTGCCGGTGAGAGGCCTTCGATTGAATCCACATCCGGCTTATCCAGCAATCCAAGGAATTGCCGCGCATAGGTTGATAAAGACTCAACGAATCTGCGTTGCCCTTCAGAATAGAGAGTGTCAAAGGCCAGAGATGATTTACCTGATCCGGACAAACCGGTGATGACTGTAAACGAGTTACGGGGTATGGTAACATCGATTCCTTTAAGGTTGTGCTCTCTGGCTCCTTTAATTTTTATATCACGTACTTGCATGAAGAAAGTCTTTTCAACTGAGATATTTATGAAAGAGAATGTGCTAGTTTTGAAAAATGATCCTGTAAAATTTAATCTGATGCAGTGTTATCTTTGTCTTTTTGTGTGGGCGGTTGTTCGTTGTCGGATTGCAGATCTTCATGGTAAGCATCCCAGGCATTCTGGACAGCTTCGGCGATTTTGGCTCTGTTAAATGGTTTGAATAAACAGGGATAACGGATTGTTTTATAGATTTTAACCAGAGTGTGTCTGGGGTTGTAGCCAAAACCGGTCATCAGAGCCATTTGAGAGGGGATCTTCTTGTCTTTTATTTTACTTATGAACTCATAACCATCCATGTCGGGCATGGCGATATCGGTGAGGACCAGAAAATAAGAATTCTTATCCAGCTCTTCAAAGGCCTCGGATGTTGATGAGATGGTGGTAACTTCCCATCCCAAAGACTCCAGATAGATTTTCAGGAAATCCAGGACATCTGCTTCATCATCCACAACCAGTATTCGGTTATTTTTTTGCTTTATTGAAGAGTTCATAAGTCTTATCTATAAGTTCCTGTTTACCAAATGGTTTAGTGATGTAGGCATCTGCATTCATGATGTGTAAACCTACCATTTCATCGAATTGCTGACTTTTGGCAGTTAAAATACCGATTGGTACATCGGTGAATGAGGAATCACTCCTGATCAACCTGAAAACTGCCCAGCCATCCATTTTGGGCATAGTCAGATCTAGCAGTATCGCTTCAGGACGAAACTCTTTTGCACTCTGATAAGCAATAAGCGGATCGAGTACAGTTTGGACCTCGAAATCTTTAGTGGTTTCCAAAACCAGCTTTACTAAATCTGCGATATCTCTGTCATCTTCAATTACTAGTATTTTTTTAGCCATAAATATCGCACCTCAACTTTTGATAAATTCTGGAAAAAGCCAATGCCAGTATTTCAAGCAAATAAGAAATGCTGTAATACTGGAGATTAGTCTAATAATCAAAGAAAAATAAAATGGCAACTGAATACCAAATGTTTTTGTGACAAAATCGGTGCCGGTTGCTGTGGCAACCAGAAATGCTGTAAAATAGAGAATCTTGTAATAGGATTTAATTTTCATGGCCTCACCAAGGCGTTTGCTCAAATAGGCCAATATCAGCATAAGAAGTATTGTAGAGATATCGAAGAGGAAAATGAATTGTAAAGATATCATATAATTACCTGTTTCTGGTTTTCCTCATGGAGAAAAAAAGATTTATAATTCCAACTGCTGATGAGAAACTACTGCCAGTCAATAATAAAGAGGAAGCAATCTGTAATCGAACTACTCCCATGTTTTCTAAAATAATCGAAATAATAAAAAGTAACGAAAGAGAGATTGATATTATAAATACCAGCTTTGGTGACGGCTGATGAAGCCGTTTTTGATAGAAAGCAGAGATAAGCAGCGCCATGATACTAAGACAACTGCTAAAAATAATATATCCGGAAAGGATAATTATATCCATGCTTAAATGCCAAGTGCTCATTATTTTTTACCGAACACATTAACGAATGCATCCTGGGGGGTTGAATGAGTTATTCCACTCATAATACCCTCTCTGCCGCTGAATTTCGACTCTACTTCGATTCCCTTGGATGTAATGCGGAAGCAGCGGATATCTTTCTGGTGATCACTACCGCGCATTTTCAGAATACAAAGGGCTTTTTCGATTGCGCTATCGATCTCTACATATCTTAGCAGAGTATAGGAATCTACGATAAAGGGTACTTTACTGGTGACGTGGCTGACCTGTCCTAAGAGGTTGTCGTTTTCTCTAAGCAGGATACTGGTGACACCTTCTCTTTTTAAGGCATTAATCAGGCGGGTTTCGATTTCCCGGAGTTCATATTGATCGCTGACCAGTGATTCAAAATGGGTCATGCTATCAATTATTACCCGCTTAATCTGCAGCTTTTCTACCAGAGAAACAAACTCGCCATCCATTTTGTCAAATTCATCAAGGGTAGTCTGTGGATCGGAGAAGATAACTTTTAATTTTTCTTCAGCTTCCAGTTTTTTGAGGTCCCAGCCAAACTGCATTGCATCATGATAATATTGCTGAGGGAATTCTTCGAAGGTAATAATCAGACCCGGCTCATCATACATTTTAATTCCATTATAAATGTATTGCATCGCAAGGGTGGTTTTACCTGTTCCGGGAGCACCTTCAAGCAGGTTTGCAGAGCCTCTGAGAACCCCCCCGGAAATCATTTTATCAAGAGCCTTAATTCCAAATGCAACTCTCTGTTCACTCATAGATCCGCTCCCTTGAGGTCAGGAAAACAGGTGTACAATAACTGCTTTTTGCACATGAAGCCGGTTTTCAGCTTCATCAAATGCTATCGACTGCTCTGAATCAAGAACATCACTGGTAATTTCTTCACCCCGGTGTGCCGGCAAACAATGGGATACCAGCGCTTCTTTGGGGGCAATTGACAATATCTCTGCATTTAACTGAAAAGAAGCAAAATCACAGCGGCGTTGCTCTGATTCGTGCTCCTGTCCCATACTGGTCCATACATCTGTATAAAGGACAGTGGCATTTTTAACTGCACCTTTTAAATCGCTGGTGACTTTTATTTCACTCCCGGTTGATTTTGCTATTGTGGTGCAGGTGTTTAAAAGGTCTGCTGATGGGCAATATTTTTCAGGACAGACCACCGAGAAGTCGTATCCGAGTTTTGCGCTTAGTACCATTAATGAATTGCACACATTATTGCTGTCTCCAATGAAGGCTATCTTTGGTTTTTTATCGCCTTTGAGATGCTCCTGGAGAGTCATTCCAAATGCCAGTGCCTGGCAGGGGTGAAATTTGTCGGTTAGAGCATTAATTACTGGTATTGAACTATGTTTTGCCAATAGCTCCACTGTCTGATGGCTGTAAGTCCTGGCAACGATCAGATGAACGATTCTTTCCAGATTTCTGGCTACATCGGTAACACTTTCTCTTTTGCCCATTCCCACCATCTCTGAGGCAAGATTTATTGCATGACCTCCCAGTTCATTGATGGCGGTTTCAAAAGTAATGCGTGTCCGCAATGAAGGCTTTTCAAAGATCATTACTCCGGTTTTATTTTGCAAAACAGTTGGAGCATTGTTTAGACGTTGTTTTTTCAACTCAATAGCACCTGCAATAATGCTCTTGATCTCTTCGGTGGAGAGTTCCTGAAGGGATAGCAGGTCTTTTTTAGGAGAACTCATGATCTTTTCCATTATACAGTTAAATAAAATCTCATTTTCATGAAGAAAAATAGTAAAATAATTGTTTCACAGGGTATCTCTGCAAGTATTTGCGAATCTTCTTGTTATTCAGTGCAAAATTATGAATACAAACTGTTTGGCATCAGGGAAAAATCTTAATTATTTTGTTTTTGTAGAAAAAATTAGATAACGGTGCTGACAACAATTCCAGAACTTTGTTAGGAGGCACTGTGGAGATCACAGAAGTCAGAATTGCACTGATTAACGAAAGTAAGTTACGGGCATTTGTGAGTATAACCTTTGATAATTGCTTTGTAGTTCGCGGTATCAAGGTTATTCAGGGGCCTGAGGGTCTGTTTGTTTCCATGCCCAGCCGCAGAACAAGCAGGGGAACTTTTCAGGACATTGCACATCCAATCCGCGAAGAGATGCGACTGAAAATGGATAAATTAATCCTTGAGGCATTTCAAGCAGAACTTAGGAACAGGGGTATATCACTTACTGCTGCAGATTAAAAGTCATTCCGGGGACATAGATTTCTTTCCGCTTTTAATTTTCCCTGATTTATATTCAGAGATTCTTTATTGCTGGGGCGTCGACAAGTGGCAAGTCTCGAGGTTTTGGTCCTCGCATTCGGAGGTTCGAATCCTTCCGCCCCAGCCACTTCAATTGAATTCCTGATGGGGTAATAACAGATTTTTATATTTCCAAGGAGGTATTACTTTGGACATCATTAAATTGACTGCCCGCCAACGTGAAGGCATAGGTAAGTCCTATACGCGGAAGGCTCGTGCACAGGGTTGGATACCGGCAATCTATTACGGTCATAACTTCGATCCCATTAAAATCGAAGTTAATCACAAGGAGTTTACTGCTATTGTACGCGGTAAAAAGCAGTCCCATCTTATCGATCTGGGCATCAGCGAGGGTGAATCGAAATCTATTGCGGTAATCAGAGAAGTTCAGAAGCATGTCCTTAAAGATGAAAAATTTTACCACATCGATTTTCTTCATGTTGACATGAATGAAAAGGTAATCGTAGACTGTCGTCTGGAGATTACCGGGGTTGCCGCCGGAGTAAAAGAGGGTGGTGTTTTGGGTCATCCTATTCAAAGCGTTAAGGTCGAATGCATGCCTGCAGATATTCCGGAAAAAATTGTAGTTGATGTGACTAATCTTGGTATTGGTGATTCTATTCATGTCCGTGATATTTCGATACCAAATGTTACAATCAAAGAAGCTCCGGATGAGGTATTGGCTGTAGTCACACGTGCTACACGTGAAGCTGAGGAGATTAAAACGGAAGCGTCTGCAACAGCCGCAGCAGCACCGGCTGCCGCTCCAGCTCCAGCAGCACCAAAAGCTAAAAAGTAGGATTCTCCGTAATAAATGGGGATTTTTTCCTTCTTCTCCCGGCTTTTATCAAAAAATAGCTGCCAACCGATTGATTTTTTGATAATCGGGCTGGGAAATATCGGCAAACAATATTCAGCTACAAGACACAACATTGGATTCAGGGTAGCTGATAAGCTGATTAACACCTTTGACCTGAAAAAAGAAGGAAAAATTCCTGAAGCTGATTTTTTCTGTGGGTCTATCGATTCTAGGACTGTAGTTGTAGCTAAGCCAACTACGCAGATGAATCGCTCTGGTGCAGCAGTTAAAAAACTTATCAGTCATTTTCAATTGGATGTCCGCTCTGTGCTGGTGGTGGTAGATGATTTCAATTTGCCTCTTGGAAAAATCCGTTTACGTAAAAACGGAACCCATGGCGGGCATAACGGACTTAAATCAATCATATCTTATGTGGGGACCGAATTTCCCAGACTGAGAGTTGGGATTGGACCATTACCACAAAACGTCGATGTGATTGATTTTGTTTTAGGTGATTTTTCTGCTCAAGAAGAAATTGAGGTTCAAAAGGCTGTTGAAAAAGCAGCCGAGGCATCGATGCAATTCACCAGAGCCGATATTGATGCAGTTATGAACAGATTTAATAAATAATCCTGCTGCGGACTACGGCAGTCTGCAGCCCAATTGACCAAAGGAGGTTACTTTTGAAAAAGCCGTATGAATCAGTGATAGTTTTTGATGGGACATTGCCCGACGATGTTCTTCAAAAAGAACAACAGCAGATCGAAGAATTCCTCAAAAGCAATGCAACTTTTGAAAAAACCGATGTTTGGGGAAAAAGAAACCTGGCCTATCAGATAAGAAAAAAGAAAACCGGTTATTACTGTATGTTTCTTTTTGAAGGTGATGGCGAGGTGGTTTCGGGACTTACCCGTCTTATTAAATTAAACGAGGCAGTTCTGCGCCATCTTACCGTTGTGCGGAATGTCAAGAATGATGAAGCCAGAGCAGCGGTATTTGCCAGAAAAGAGAAAGCCGCTGAAGAGGAAAAAGTTCAAATCGACGAAGAAAAAGAGGAATAGTATTATGTATCATCGTGAAAAAAGAGGAGAAAGGTCGGATTTTGCCCAGGGGGGTAGAAGAAGGGCTAAAAAGGTTTGCTGGTTTGAGCAGAACAATGTAGAACCAGACTATAAAGATATCCGGATTATTTCACGTTACATTACAGAACGGGGTAAAATCGTTCCCCGGCGTCTATCCGGAGTAACATCAAAAAATCAGCGTAAGCTGGCAGTTGCAATTAAACGGGCCCGTCATCTGGGACTTCTGCCATTTGTAGCTGAAAACATCAAGTAACCAATATTAAGCTGTAAAAAGTTACTCTCTATGAGAGTGACTCTTGAAGTTTATCACAACAAGAAAGTTAATTTTAGAGGAGCAGTCTGGCTATGGAAGTCGTTTTAATAAAAGACTATCAGGGACTGGGTAAAGCCATGGATGTGTTGCCGGTAAAAGACGGTTACGCCCGCAACTATCTCATTCCCCAGGGTATCGCTGTCCCTGCAACCGAAGGAAATAAAAAGAAAGTTGCTGAAACCAAAGCCTTAGCAGAGCGCCGTGAAGTGAAAAAGATCGCTGACGCTCGTGAAATGGCCAAGAAAATCGAGCAAACCCCCTGCACCATATCGGTTAAAGTGGGTGAGGAAGATAAGATCTACGGATCGGTTTCTGCTGCTGAAATTACCGAGTTTCTTAACAAAGAAGGCTTCGCAGTCGAGAAGCGTCAAGTCGCTCTGGATGAGCCTATTAAGCAACTGGGTGTATATAACATCGATATCAACCTTTACCGGGATGTGAGCGCCAAACTGAAGGTGTGGGTTGTAAAAGAAGAAAAATAATTGCGGAATGTCATTTGCTTCGGGTTATTTTTAAAAAAATGCCGGGTCCCTCTTTATAGGGTTTCCGGCATCTTTTCTGTTAAATGGCAATGAAAGGAAACCCTGATGGACTTAAAAGGTTGTTATGTAGCCATAATCACTCCCTTCGACCAAAACGGCAAAATTGATGAAGAAGCACTCCGCAAACATGTTAATTTCCTGGTTGAAAAAGGAGTCGCTGGAATAGTTCCCTGCGGGACTACCGGAGAGTCCGCTACTTTGAGCTGGGAAGAGCACAATCGCGTAATCGACATAGTAATAAATGAGGTCAATGGTCGGGTTAAGATCATTGCTGGCGCTGGATCCAATAACACTGCCGAATCCATATCTGCTGCCAGACACGCCCAGAAAGCCGGTGCAGATGCAATCCTTTGCATTACTCCCTATTATAACCGACCAACTCAGGAAGGCCTGTTCCAGCACTATAAAAGCATCGCTTCCAATGTCGATATCCCGATAGTGGTTTATAATGTTCCTGGACGAACCGGAACGAACCTGCTGCCGGAAACTCTTGAGAGACTCTGTGAAATGCCTACCATTGTAGCAGTAAAAGAAGCCAGCGGCAATGTCAGTCAGATCTCTCAAATACATAGCAGATGCAAAGATCGGCTTCAAATCCTTTCTGGTGATGATGCCCTCACCCTGCCTATTCTTTCGGTTGGGGGTATTGGAGTTATTTCTGTAGTCTCCAATATAGTCCCAGAGAAAATGTGCAAACTGATCGATGCCTTTTTTGAAGGAAACTTCTCTCTGGCTTTAAAAATTCACGAGGAGCTTCTTCCTCTTAACGCAGCAATGTTTCTGGAAACCAATCCCATTCCGGTTAAGACCGCTATGAACATTATGGGATTATCTGGTGGCACTTTCCGCCTTCCTTTGGTTCCTATGAATGAAAGCAATAAACAAGAACTTATAAACGTACTCAAAAAGTATAATCTGAATACAGGAGAGTAGGATGGCCCAAAAAATTATCATTGCCGGTGCCTTGGGAAGAATGGGGATGGAAATCGCCCAAATCGTTCTCGATGATAACTCTCTTTTACTCTCTGGCTGCTTAGAATATCCCGGGCACTCCGCTATAGGAAAAGATTATGGTATCGCTCTGGGAAAAGGTCCTATAAATGTTAATGTGGTTGATTCCTTAGATGCACTGGATTGTAAAGATTCGGTGCTTATAGATTTTTCTTCTATTCCTTCCAGCAGAATGTTTCTGCAAAAGGTTCCTGAGAAAAATCTTAAAATGGTTGTGGGAACTACCGGTCTTGGTGATTCAGAACTGGAGCTGGCAAAAAAAGCCGCTCTGACTGTCCCTTTGATCGTCAGTCCCAATATGAGCTTAGGGGTAAATCTGCTTTTTCATTTAACTGCTCAAGTAGCTGCAAGCCTTAAAGATCAGTTCGACATCGAAATCATCGAAGCTCATCATCGATTTAAAAAGGATTCTCCAAGCGGGACTGCCAAAAGGCTGGGTGAAATTGTAGCCCAATCCTTAGGGCTTACCTACGAGCAGGCTGTGAAAAATGGACGTGAAGGAATTACCGATAATAATCGCAGTTGCTCTGAGATAGGAATGCACGCAGTAAGGGGAGGAGACATCGTCGGAGATCACACGGTTCTTTTTGCCGGCATGGGAGAGCGTATCGAGCTCAGACACATGGCTCATAGTCGCAAGACTTTTGCTCAGGGAGCAGTAACTGCCGCTAAATGGCTTGCCACCAAAGGTCCCGGGTTGTATTCTATGCGTGATGTACTTGGATTGTAACCCATTCATTCGGGGAGTTTTATGAAAGTTTTCCTTTTTTCTGTCCTGGTTATTTTTCTGGCTTCTCTTTCTGCCCAGGAAAAAGCTGAAGAGGTGTCAGATCTTATCGAGTCAAATGAAGAGGAACTGATTCTTGAAGATAATGATCAATCGATTCTTTCTGAAAAAAAAGATCAGGAATCTCAGAAAAGTCATTCAGTAATAGAAAACGATGAGGAATTGATTCTGGATGACTCAGAGGAGTATCTGATTGCACCTGCAACTGTGGCAAAGCCGCAAAACAGTACATCTGATTCTGCCGATACCTCCGAAACCAGTTCCGTTGCAGCAAGTGATTCCATTACCCAGGATAAAAAAGTGGCTGCAGAAGATTCAGCCTCTGATCAGACTGAAACGGTTAATGCGACCCTCCCCAGGCCCCAGCAACTGGTTAAAGCCAAAGATGTTAAAGTAGAGAGCGTCAAATCGATCAACTTCGCTCAAAATCTTAAACAATACCGTTCTCCAAAACTC
Source organism: Fibrobacter sp. (assembly GCA_012519985.1). Lineage (GTDB taxonomy): Bacteria > Fibrobacterota > Chitinivibrionia > Chitinivibrionales > Chitinispirillaceae > JAAYPC01. Next base: position 15,973 of record JAAYPC010000035.1, on the reverse strand, counting down.
GCCATGCTCTTCTCTTTTCTTCTGCCAGGTTCCGGTCAGTTGTACGCACGCCACAAACTGAAAGCTGCTATCTTTGGTGCTGCAGAGCTGGCCATTATCGGTACTGGTACTGCTTTGGCTGTAAAAGGCCGAAAAGAGATGAAAAAAGCTCATCAATTTGCAGATGCAAACTATAGCGTCGATACTTTTAAAGTCTATTATTACGATCACTTTAAACCAAGCGTTCCTGACACTGTCCATAGCAGTATTTTTGGCAACGGTAACCTGACAGTCAATCAGTTCCTGCAGATGGCACAGGATAGGGATAACGAATTCTATAAAACTATTCAGGGAAACGATAATCCCTTTGTGCGAGGATGGATAGATGTCGCTCCTAAGTTTATATCCGGTTTTACTCCTTACAACCCTGATGAATATAAAAACTATGATCCTGATACTGCCTATCTGGTCTATTACATAAAAGGTAGAGACACTGTAGATGCCAGATCTGAGGCCAGGTTCGGCTTTTCAGAACTACAGAAGGAGTTTGAATCCAAGTTTTCCAGGGCCAATAACTTTTACGATATTTCCCAGAAAGTTTTCTTTCTGCTTCTTTTAGACCGGATCGTCAGTGCTGTAGATGCAGGTATAACTGCCAAGGCTTACAATGATGAGATGCTGGGGAAACAGAGCTTTTGGCAAAGAATTAATATAGAGCAAAAACAGGTTAATTCCGGATGGGATACTTATTCAGGTTATGCTCTGGTACTCAGGTTTTAATCTCAGGCGGTGTAATCTTGAAGTTCTCTAAAGTATTTCTTTTAATTCCCTTAATGCTCTCTTTGCCTGTAAATGGACAGGTAACCGTAGTGGAGATGACTACCGATACTATCTCTGTTTTTGAGCAGGAAGAGCAATCGGAAAGATCGATTAAATCGGCCAGACTGGCTATGCTGGCCTCGGCTGCTTTTCCTGGGACAGGGCAGCAGTATCTGGGCAAGAGCAAATCTGCACTGGCCTTTTTCGGGATAGAAGTGCTGTCGATTTTTGGAGCGGTGTTTCTGGAAAAATATTCCAGACAACTGGAAAACGATGCCCATGGTTATGCTGCTTTGCATGCCGGAGTAGATGTCAGAGGTAAAGATGAGCGGTTCTGGACTGCTGTGGGTAGATATGCCGATATGCATATCCATAATTCAGAGAACTGGTCGAATCGTGAAGAAGGGAATGTTTACACCAGTGAATCCATGTTCTGGAAATGGCAAAACGGTGAGTTGTCAGACGAACAGTATCAGAAAAGATACAACGATTTAAGGGATGGTTCCCGTAAAATTCACACAGCAGCTTCTATCTGCATAGGGGCAATGATAATCAACCGGCTCATCTCTATCGTAGATATCAGGGCTTCAACCAGATACAAAGCCCGGCAGCAGGGAAACCTCTCCTTAAAGGTATCACCCAGTTTCTCCTCCGATTTTTCGGCCGCAGGCATTAACATCTCTACCGGCTTTTAATTCTTACCTTAATCGGGCGAATGTTGAACAATCGTCCTATTCAGGAATTATTCTGGCAGAAAAAAATGTTTCTACTTTCTGCCTTGCCTTGATTTTTATACTATATTCCGAATCATAAGTATATAATATTAAATCAGTTGAAACCTTTTTCCAGGAGTTTCCCCATGAGATGTCCTTATTGTAGCCATGGTGAAGATAAAGTGGTTGATTCCCGGTCGAGTAAGGAGGGACGTGCTGTAAGAAGACGCAGAGAGTGTTTGCGCTGTGGACAGCGCTTTACCACTTATGAATACATTGAAAATGTCTCCCTCACTATCATTAAAAATGACCAGAGGCGTGAACCCTATGATCGGCAGAAACTGATGCAGGGAATAGTTGCAGCATGTAAAAAAAGACCGGTCGGCCTGAAAAAAATCGAAAGCATTGTGGATTGTATCGAGAATCAGATAGAAAAATCGGGCAAGATGGAGATCCCAAGCTCGGAGATTGGAAAACTGGTGATGATGGAACTTTATCAACTGGATGAAGTGGCTTATGTGCGTTTCGCTTCGGTATACAGAAAGTTTAAAGATATCAGTGAGTTTATTTCTGAAGTGAAAGAGATAGAATCCAAATCGGATGAGGGCAGGAAATAACTTCTAAATAAAGTTATTTACCAGAAACGAATCATGAAGAAAGGGCATGGTGATCGGAGCTTTCAGACTGCTTTGCCAGAACACTGGTTTTATTTGCCAAAATTGAGATGTAATAAGGTGATCCCTTAGACGAGGTTCGGGATCCTGTATGAGTAAAACATCGATTAAAAAACAGCGATTTTCCTGGTTCCTATCTGTTTCCCCGCCTGAGAACGTATATTAACAAAGTAAATTCCTTTTCCCGTTTTTAATGATCCAAGATGCTTCTTTATCTGATTGAAGTTATTAGCGGTACCGCGATAGAGAAGACAAGCTGCCTCGCCAGAAATATATAAGTCAGTAAACTAGCACCAGGACCGATGAGAAAACAGCTCAGGTGTCTACGTGATAATATCAAATCGGAAAAAATAAGAGCTAATATCAAAACAATATCTAATCAGAAGTAATCTGAAAAAATATCTAAACAAAGAATCGGATAAAGAAATTCTGGCATTAACAAGTTTCTTCAAAAAGAGTTGGATAAAGTTTTTTGCCGGAATCAGGGCAGTAACTACCTGTTTGCCAGAAGCCCCAGCGAATTCTGAAGAAAGTGCATGGTGATCGGAGCAGTCAGGCTGCCTCGCCAGAAATATACAAGTCCATAAACTAACCCCAGAACCGATACAATACTGACTCCGGCAAAACCCTGATAGCTGTGACCCAGGGCAAAGATGGCAGTTGAGAAAAACAGCGCACTGGTTTTACTGCCCGTAAACTCCTGAAACCTTTTGATCAGATATCCCCTGAAAATTGTTTCTTCAGTTATTGCCACAGTCAGCATCAGAATCAACCCCAGGATTAACTGCCCAAAGTCTTTGGGACCGGTTAAAAAAGAGATCGCTCTCTCAGGTATCCAGGATCCAAACTTCTGCAGTATCTGCTGAACCATCAATGCCAAAAAGTAAACAGGAAAGAAAAGTATCGCACCAATCAGGGATTCATCACCCCCATTTTTAAAAGTTAATCCAACCGATTTAAGAGGTTCCCGGTTGCGATGAAGAAAAAAGAGGATAAGAAAGAGCATGCCCAGATCCCTGGTAATGGTTGAAATAGCCATAGTTGAAAAACTGAAAGAACCCGGGCTTACAAAGATAAAGGAAAGAAACATTGAAGGAACGATCAGGAACAGAAAAACCAGGACTTCCAGTCTGGTATCATTGAAGGTTCTATTGCATTGGGTCATAGTTTATCCTGAGATTCATCTGGAAAATCAGCAATGGTTTAGCCCCGTCTGCAGCAGGCTAGCTAAGAAAACTACTTCAGAAAAACGGACCGGAAAAATCTCCTCCCATTCTCTTCTTTGTAACAAGAGGATTTATTAACTATGCCCACAAAAAAGATGCCATTTCCTGTCAGGTGGATATAAGTTTGTTATTTAAAACGAAATGCGTTTAATGGAAGTAAAATCTGTTCTTTAAGGCGATTTCAAAATGTCTTGAAAAAAATTTACCCTTAGAGATAATATTAGGCGATCTTGGCGGATCGTTACCAAAAGGGAATAAAATGATAACCATAGTTTTAATTGTTCAAACTCCTAAAGAGGCAGTTTTTCTGCGTCAATTATTTCTTAAGGCCAATATAAAAATCATTTCTTCAATTCCTTCTTATGCCAGCTACATAAAAACCTTGCAATACGATCCGGATCTGGTAATCATGGAGATTCCGGAAGACCACAAAACTCATCTTCAGTTTTTGCGTGTCATTCGAAGCAACAAGGCAATCGAACAGATCCCCTTTATCCTCTATGGTCCCCCACTCGATGAAAAATGCACCAAGAGCATACTCGATGCGGGTGCCGATGACTTTATACCCAAACCATTGGATATCAAAATATTGATCGACAAAATCAGGAATCTGGTTAAATCGGGATCAAAAAGAAAATACAAGGTTGAAGAAGAAAATCAGCTCACAGATGATGAACGGGGGAAACTGACGGATCCCACGATCAGCCGCTCTGAAAAGATGGAAATAATGAGTCGGCATATAAATAAAATGATGGCATTTCCTGCGACTGTGGCCAGTGTTCTACGGGTCAGCCAGAGCGAAAGGAGCGGCGCTGCTGAACTGGCAAAAGTCATTCAATCTGATCCGGCAATGTCTGCAGAAATACTGAGAATTGCCAATTCGGTCTACTTTTCCAGAGGTGGACGTCGCATTCTGGATATAAAGGACGCAGTAGTAAGAATCGGTTTTGGTAATACCAAGAAAATCGCCATGTCCATTTCGGTTTTCAAAATCTCCAAAGATCAGAATTATGCCACCGGCTTTAATCATAATGATTACTGGTTTCACTGTCTGGCGGTAGCCATAATAGCTGAAATGATTGCCAAAAACAGCCAGTTGGTTATTCAGGAGGAGGCGTTCATCGGTGGTTTACTTCATGATCTGGGGAGCTTGCTTTTTAACGAATATTTCAATGACCTGTTTCTCAAAGTTCTGGAAAAGACAACCGATGAGGGGATCCGCTTTATTGAATGTGAAGAGGAACTGGCCGGGTTTAATCATAACGACCTGATCTCAAAGCTGTTTGAAGAATGGAGATTTCCTGAAATCCTGTGCAATGATATCAAATTTGTCTGCCGTTCAATCAACCTGACACCTCAATTTGTAAACGAGCACAAGCTGGCTTCCATTATCACGGTTGCTGACATTATCGCCAAGAGTTTTCAATTGGGCAGAAGTGTCGATTGTTGTATCGAACCAATATCCAGAGAAGTGATGCATTTGTTTCGCTACCCCTATGGGATTCAACAAGCATTTATGGAAAAGGTCTATTATGAGCTGAATATGTACAATAGTGTGCTTAAAATAGACAATAGAACGTTTCCAAGTGCCTGTAATCAGATCAAATATGCCTCAGAGGTTGCCCTTGTTTGCCATTCCTTTGCCGATGAAGTGTTTATTCCAGTCTATGAATATCTTAAAACCCAGGGTTATCATATCACCCTTTCAAACAGTTTTCAGGAGCTGATCGAGAAATGTAAAGCCTCCCATGTCGCGATTCTGACCGGTATTGATAATACTCTGGAAGAGGAATTTAATCAGATCGCCCGGCTCAACATGGTACCATTCAAACGGGAAACCGATTGTTCTGAAAATGGAAATGCTCAGACAGACAATAACAACAGTACTGATTCCAATACTGCAAAAATCCTGCTTTTTGGTTTGGATATGGAGTTTATCAAACAGAAACAGTCTTCAGGCATTATCTCTTCCAGGTATTCTATGGATCTGAGGACCATCGATTTGGCTATTCATTGCTTGCTTAACAATCTCTCTACAGATCAGCTTCTCAATGAGAAAGGAAGTCTGGCTTTGCAGAAGGCAGCAGATTCACTTAAAATAAAGCTGAGCAATAAAAATGTCCTGATAGGACACTATAAAAGTGAAACACGAAGCAAATTAAGGGAATACTTTGAACAGAGAGGCTATACTGTTGAGGAAGCCAATGAGGGGCCCAAGGTGGTTAATCTTGCCAGAACAATGGAAGATGAGCTGCACCTGCTGGTTATCAGCATGGATATTCCGCTGCTTTCCTGTGAAGATATTATTAAAAGTATAAAAACAATGCCAAATCACAAACGGGCCAGATTCGTAGTTGCATTTGCCAACCGTGAGAAAAAAGACCTGGTGCCGCTGGTGAAACTGGGTGTGAGGGACTTTTTCAATGAAGAGACCTCAATGGATCAGATCTTAAAAAAATTCCAGGAGATGGGTTTGTAAAGAGTGATCGAACTGTCTAATGTCAGCCGAATCATGCCTGGTTTTGTGGTTTACGCCCCAGAACCCCGATAGAAAGCTGAGTCCAGTGTGCCAGATTCTTGTCGGCCAGAGAATCCAGAAGTTTGTCCTTGAGTCTGGCATATAAAGAGTTCTCAAGAGGGTATTTTGGCAATTGTATTCCATATTTAAGCAAAGCCTCCCTGAGAATGCGATAGAAAAGATTTGGCCGCATCCAATCCCCGTAGGTGTAGGTGATTTCAAAACCGGATTTGCTCATGAGTTTCTTGAGCTGCGGCATGGTCAGTTGAGTCTCCCAGCCTGCAAACCACTTGTCCATGGCAATCAGAGTTTTTTTAATGATCGTATAAAAATGAAAGGTTTGTGGTACATCACAAAGACAATATCCCCCTGGTTTGGTGATTCGGTAGTTTTCCTCAAGCAAGGGTAAAGGGTTACGAAAGTGCTCGGCAAGGCCTTGATGAAACACCAGATCGAAGGTTCCATCCGGATAGGGGGTAGAGAAAGCATCTGCCCGGATAAGAGAAAGCTGCTCGTCACCGATATTATGTTCCTTCTTGAGCTTGTTAATAATATGAAGGCTTTCCTGGGCGAAATCCAGCACTGTCACCTGAGCTCCCAGGCGGGTTAATTCAATACTGTCTCTGCCTGATCCTGCACCGACTTCCAGAATCTTCATCCCCTTTACATCGAGCTGTTTTGTTATCGTTTTGAGTACCGAAGGTGATGAAGGGTAGACTTTGTCGATCTCTTTCTTGTTTCGCCAAAAACGGTTCCATATTTCCTGGTCTGGTTCTGCGTGTTCGTTTTTTTCAGAACTGTCGCTTATGGTACCTGGTGCCATAGTATTATCTGCATCGGACATTTTTTTACTCTTTGATAAGAAGTAAGAATGGAATGGAAATACACTGATAATTAGTATTTGCCAGCAAAAAATTTTCGGTTTTGGTTTTTACAATATAAGATGACTTCCATTGTAAGTGCAACTTCTGATTCTGATAAATCCGAAACCGGAGTGGGAGTGGAAAATACGAAATTCGAAATCCGAAATCCGAAACCGGAGTGGGAGCAGAAAATTCGAAATTCGAAATTCGAAATCCGAAATGGGAGCAGGAGACTAAAAATTCACACTACCTTCGGATTTCGTGCTTTATCTCTGGTTTTGTTTTGAATTTCATCTTTTCAGTTCTTTAAGTTTTCTCCACAGGGTTGTGGGGCTGATTCCAAGAATTTCACAGGCTTTCCGCTGGTTTCCCTGGGTGAGCTTTAGCACCGAGTCTATGTGACGGCTCACAAGCTGTTCCAGAGAGAGGACGCTTTTTTCATCACTGGACGGGATGTTGTATTTCAGATAATTGGATCTTAAACTGAGGTTTTCGGGTAGAATAACGTTGCCGGTACAAAGAAGTGCGGCGCGTTCGATAGCGTTTTCCAGTTCTCTGATGTTACCAGGCCAGTTATACTCCTGAAGATAATCCAGGCAGGAGGCATCAAGACGCAGTTGAGGCATTTTCAGGGAATTGGCGTAGTTTTTCACGAAATGCCTGGCCAGGGGCAGAATATCTTCGACTCTTTCCCGCAAAGGTGGGGTGTGGATTTCCACCACAGCCAGCCTGTAATAGAGGTCTTCTCTGAATTTGTCCTCCATTATCATCTGGTGAAGATCGCGGTTAGTGGCTGCCATTATTCTTACATCTATGGGGCGGGCCCGGTTTTCACCGATTCGCACGATCTCATGCTCCTGAAGCACTCTGAGGAGCTTGACTTGTAATGCCGGCGAGATATCTCCGATCTCATCCAGAAAAACCGTACCTCCTGCAGCTTCTTCAAAAATTCCTGCCCGCTCCCGGTTAGCTCCGGTGAACGCCCCTGCGGTGTGTCCGAAAAGCTCACTTTCCAGAAGCGATTCGGGTAGTGCGCCACAGTTAATGGGGAGAAATGTCTTATCGCGCCGGTTGGAAAGGGAATGAATATGGCGGGCCAGAATCTCTTTTCCGGTGCCGGTTTCTCCGGTGATTAACAGGGCAGAATCGTAAGGGGCAACCCGCTCTGCAAGATGCAGAACTCTCATATAAGAGGTGCTACGAATTTCAGGTTGAATCACCGATGAGGGGGCTGGGTTTTTAATTACGGAATTTTTCCTTTGATCATTTTGCTGAGAGGATTTGCGCCGCAGACTCTCTGAGAGCTGCTCTACGCGGTTGCGAATATCCTTTAATTTAAAATCGGAGAGATGACCGTTGATCTGTTCACCCCAGAAACGCTTCTCCCGGCCTACTGCCAGACAGATCCGGTCTCCCTTGGAAACACATTGCTCTTCGATAAAATAGATTTCCCGGTTGAGGCAGAAAGAGGCGTATCCGCTGGCATGACCGCAAAGAATCCAGCAGGTATTATCTTTTGCTGCTCCCTGTGATGAGATCTGCTCGCTGACCTCTACCGATTCATGCCATAACAGTTCCATATGGAAGGGTTCGACAGTAAGATGCTTTACAACGGCTTTGGCTAAGCCGGCAAGGGCCTGCATCCTGGGACCGGCTTTCAGCAGCTCCTCTATCGATCTCCATTTAAAAACCCGTTTCATGGCAGCAGCATCTGCCTTACCCCACCAGTAGCCGAACTGAATAAGGATTTTTCTGGCCTGTTCGAAATCCAGCACCTCAAGCAGATCTTTTTTCAGTTCTGAGAAGGCTTGCAGATCATGCAACAGAAGCCTTCTGCCCTGAAGATTTATATCGCCTTCATTGAACTCGACTATTTCTGAAAGATTCAGATCATTGGCAAACATTTGTTGACTCCAAGAATTTAAGTATTTCAAAATGAAAATACACAATTTCAAAATGAAGGTACAATTACTTCAATTTGAAATACTTCGATGGCATCGAGCAGGAAAAATGGGGTCTTGGAGGTAATATATGAAATTGGCTTGGTTTTTGCATCCTCTTATGCGTTCTTATAAAAAAAACCATAACATTTTCCCAAAATGTATCAATAAAGGGCATGAGGGAAAGAATTAGCAGAAGAGACGGACAACTACCATAATATGTATTCCTTACTTCGGCAAAAAGCATCTGCTCTGGAACCGGATCTTAATCAGCTAGCCTGTAAACTGGTAGCAACATCCAGTCCCAGCTTTTCTGAGAGCAGAATTGCCGAATATGTCATCTCTGCACTTGATTCTCTTTATTATGATCGGGTTTTTAAGGATAATGCAGGTAATGTGGTAGGCTGCATCTTTGGCAGAAACTACAACCCCACGCTTCTTCTGGTTTCTCACCTGGATACTTACTCTGACAATTCCAAAATAAAGAAATGTGGACTGGAAGATGGAAGACTTTACGGAGCCGGTGCATCGGACTGTAAGGGTGGGCTGGCTGCACAGATGTATGCAGGGCGGCTTCTGAAAGAATGTTTTCCCATGTATGGGAATCTGATACTGGTTTCTACTGTGGCACAGCAGAGTGGCTGCAGCGCTGGGATCCGTCAGTTCCTCAAAGAAACACTGCCATCGATTGGACTGGAGCCGTCTTTTGCGCTATTGGGTGAGCCTACCGATCTGGGGCTTTATTACGGGCATGATGGCTGGATGTGCATAGAGCTTATATTGACTTCTGAGGACAAAGCCAGACTTGAGGCCTGTGTAAAGGAGCTAAACCTGTTTCTAAGTAAAGGTTCATCTTCCTCTTCTGAAGATCTGCTTGAAGAGGTATCGGTCGGTGATCCCCAATACAGCAGTGACAAACAGGGCACCCGATGTGTGATCGGGGTTATGCAAAGATTACGGGATAAGAATGAGCCGGTTTTTCTGTTGAGACGGTATCGGGAAACCGCCCGTTTAATATGTAAACAGTTCGAAGTACGTCTGATTTCCTGCGGCATTGAGAGGCGAAGCATATCTGAAGAGAATGGCTGTAAGTTGAGAGCCCGCCAGTTGTCTGTTCCCTGGATGACTGATCCGCTTAACAGCTTTTTTGAGGAGGCCAGGCTTGCATTAAGAGCCGCAGATTGTAAAATTAAAGGCGGAACCTGGCAACTTAAGAATCTGGGGATGGGGACTGCAGGCAGTGTATTGGTAAATGAATATTCGATTCCCACCATAGGATATGGTCCGGGTAACATGTCAACCAGTCCTGAAGAATATGTGGAAATCAGGGATCTTAACGAGGCTTTCTTTGGTACAGCGGTAATTGCACATCGCTTGCTAGGTGTACCCACATCCGAAAAAAACGAACCCAACTATAAATTACAGCTATAACAGGAGTTAATTTTCATGTCAGAACTCATTGATATTGAAGCCAAAAAACTGAAGTCGCTTTATGAGCCGCGCTCTGTTGCCATCATTGGTGCATCACAGAATCCCGACAAAGTAGGCTACAAGATTCTTTTTAATCTGAAGCGGTCCGGTTATCAGGGGACAATCGTACCGGTTAATCCCACTGCTGACAGCATCCTTGATTTTAAAAGTTACAAATCATTAGACGAATTCGACGGCACAATTGACCTGAGTGTAATCGTTGTGCCAAGAAAATCGGTGATGGACGCAGTGAAGGCATCAATTGCAAAAGGTGCAAAGGCAGTCTCTGTTATTACTGCAGGTTTTAAAGAACAGGATCATGAAGGTGCGGAGCTGGAGAAGCAACTGGCTGCTCTCTGTAAAGATTCCGGGGTGTATCTGTTGGGACCTAACTGTCTGGGACATTTAAATACTCAGTTTAACATGGATGTGTCATTTGGTAACAAGTGGCCTAAAAAAGATAATATCGCCTTTATTTCCCAGTCAGGTGCTCTCTGTTCTGCTGTTTTGGACCGTGCTGCAGAGAGAGGTTTCGGGCTTTCAAAGATGATAAGCATAGGTAACAAGGCAGGCCTTACCGAGAGAGAACTCCTTGAATCACTGGCTGATGATGATTCTACCAATGTAATTGTCTGTTATCTGGAAAGTATAGATAACGGGCAGGAGTTTGTAAAGATCGCCGGGAAAGTATCAGAGAAAAAACCGATCATCGTTTTTAAATCCGGTGTTACAAAATCCGGTTCAAAGGCTGCTTCATCGCATACCGGGAGCCTTGCAGGTGCCGATATCGCCTATGAAACCGCTTTCAACAAATGCGGAGTCATCCGTGTGCAGACTTATGAACAGATGTTTGAGTATGCCACCGCCTTTAATTCTCAGTCCCTGCCAAAAGGAAGAAATGTAGCGGTTATAACCAATGCCGGTGGTCCTGGAATCATGGCTACAGATGCCATCGAGTTGTCCGGATTAAAGATGGCAGAACTTTCTCCATCTGCTACTGAAGAGCTGAAAGCATTTCTTCCCAAGGCTGCAAGTGTCAAAAACCCGGTAGATGTTCTGGGTGATGCAGATCCTTTGCGTTATGCAAAAGCGCTGGAAGTTCTTCAGAAAGATCCCAATGTAGACTCTATTATAATCCTGCTTACCCCTCAGGCAGTAACAAAGCCTATGGAAACAGCACAGGTGCTTTGCAGAGCATTAGATGGTTCAAAACCGGTATTAGCATGTTTTATGGGTGGTACCGATGTTACTCCTTCCCGTGATTATATGATGGAAAAGGGGTTGGCAGATTATCGTTCACCTGAAAAAGCGGTTAATGCTTTAAAAGCCATGGTCAGTTATGCTGAATGGAAAAAGAAACCTTCTGTGGAGTCTAAGGAGATTAAGGGTGATCGTGCTGCAGTTTCTGCTATCATCGGGAAATACAGAGCTGCTGGCCAGGTTCAGATAAATGAGAGTGATACCAAGAAAATCCTGAGGGCATACGGAGTTAATACTCCCGCTGGTGCACTGGTAAGCAGTGCTGAGGAGGCTGCAAAGGAATCAGCGAAGATTGGTTATCCTATTGCCATGAAGATTGTTTCTCCGGATATTATCCACAAGTCGGATGTTGGCGGAGTGATGCTTCATTTGAAAACTGCTGAAGCGGTTTCACAAGCCTATTCTGCAATGCTCGAAAAGATTAAGACAAATGTGCCCAATGCCCGTATAACCGGTGTTTATATAGAAAAGATGTCTAACCCCGGAAGTAAAGAGGTTATCATCGGTTTGACCCGCGATCCGCAGTTTGGACCAATGGTAATGTTTGGAATGGGTGGTATCTTTGTGGAACTGCTTAAGGATGTCAAATTCGCACTTGCTCCGGTAAGCAACACCGAGGCTCTGGAGATGATAAAGCAGATTAAAACATATCCTTTACTGTCGGGTTATCGCGGACAGAAACCGGTTGCGGTGGAAGCTATTGCCGATACCATCGCCAGGATAAGCCAGTTGGCGATTGATTTCCCGGAAATCAAAGAGATGGATATTAATCCGTTCATGGCGTTTCCAGGTGCAGAGGAATCGGCTGCTGTTGATGGACGTATGACTTTGACTGCACAATAAATACCTCTTTTTATTGCTATATTCTGGTCCGGAATTTTTTCCGGGCCGGAATTTATTGTTCCGATTGATATTCCCGTTTCGAATCGTCGTTCCCCCGTAACGGGAATCGTTCGTGGGCTGAGGAACCCCACAACCAGTGATCGCCCTCCGAAGATTAAACGATTGAAAATTGATAGTTAATACCACCTAAACCTTTGTTTAAGAAGGGGGATAATCATGATTCGACCCTCTCTCCCAAAAAGAAAAAGGTTACAAACACCTCACGATCGTTTTTTTAAGGCAATGTTTGGCAAAACAGCGGTAATTTCCAGTTTTGTAAACACCTATCTTTTTCCAAATAGTAACCTCGATATCGATTATAACCTTTCCTGTGCGATAAAAAATGACACGGTAGATGGATTTCTGAATGAATTTCGGTCTGATATTGTCTACAGACTATTCGATAAAACAAGATCGCTGTTCATCTATATTCTCTTTGAGCATAAAAGCAGTCCCGATAAAAGAACAATAATTCAACTGAAACACTATCTTAACTCTATCGAAAACGATATCTCTGAAGATGAAAAACATGAAGGTCCAATACTCATTGTAATTTACCATGGAAGAAGAAAATGGAACATCTCTTTATCGTTAAATCTGGATCTGCCAAATCCTGCTCTCCAGAAACATTTTTCAAAGCTTGAATATCTGCTTTTTGATTTTTCTCATACACCCGATGAGAAGATTCTTGGTTCACCACAGCTTCGGTTGGCAATCTTGGGACTTAAGTATGTCAGAACCAGATCGATAATAAAGAAAATCGATCAGATTATCGTAATCTTAAAAGAGATGATTGATAAGGGTGATAAGAGGGAGGTAGGAGAATATGTGGATGATTTATCATCTTATATCGATTCTGCAGCACCAGAGGATTTAAGAGAAAAGGTACGTGAGAAGATTAAAACAGCAATAATTACCGGAGAAAAGAAAATGTCATCAATTAAGGAATATTTCAAACAGGAAGGTCTAAAAGAAGGAATTGAGAAAGGGTTTAAACAGGGTACTGAGCAAGGAATCAAGCAAGGAATCGAACAAGGAATCGAACAAGTCGCTCTTAATATGTTAAAAGATGGTGAATCAATCGAAAAGATCGCGCACTATACTCAGTTGCCTAAAGAAAAAATTACTTCTCTTCAAGAACAATTATTTCCGAGAGATCCTGGAGGATCGGACCACAATTAATTGTCCTAAAATTCAGATGATTGTATTCTGGTCCGGAATTTATTGTTCTGATCCGATATTCTCCGTTTCGAAACGCCGTTCACGTAACGGGCACCCGTCGCGGGGCGAGGAGCCCCACGCTAACCTAAGTGAAGCCTTACAGGCTTCGGATGGGACCCTCCGCATGATATCGGGTATTTTTTTTCATTCGTTTATAATCAGCGCTCTGGTTTCCCTGAATTCTTTGGTGGAAACGATCATCTGGTAAATTCCCCTGCCAGGTTTAAAAGGAGATTGCATCACAAAACGGTTCTGGTTTACCGGCACAGTTATTCTGTGCAGAAGCCTTCCGTTAAGATCGATTATTTCAATGTGTGCGGGTGATAGGAGATTCCTGTAAAAATCGATGGATAACCGGTTGCCTGTTATCCTGACTGCAAAATTTCTTTCAACTGAATTCACCGGGCGCTTTTTTACCGATGTGATTTCGTTCCTGAGGGAATCGACGGGAAGAACAAACTGAACACTCTCAGTGCATTCATTTCTCTCAACAATAGCCCCTAACCAGAACCAATCGCCGATAGTGTCAATAGTGAGTGGATAGTAGGCATTGTAGGATAAGAGGGTGTCCTGAAGAGTCCAGAACTGACCCATCTGCTTGTCAATCGCCGCTTCGATTCTGGAAATAGTCGTATCTGTTACACCGGTAATGATATTATGACTTGTAAGCCATTGAAGCTCTGTTGCTACTGCTTTGGCATAATCGAATGTTTCTAAATTAGCATTAGGATCGGTTATTATTGTCATGCTGGGTTGAACCTGTATCATTGAGCGGTTGGCGATAGTATAATTCAGATAGGCCATGACTTCGGGATCGTAGTGACTTCTGTATCATAGGTACCATTTAATGAATCGAACAAGGTATGGCTCTGTTCTGAGATGTTTTTGACAGAGTCACAGAATCCTTCTTTAGCAGCTCGACTGCATCACGGACTTCCTGTACGCTGATCTGGGGGGTTGATGATTGATTAAAACGATGAACCTTTCTCTCAAAAAATAAAAATATTTTATTGACACCAATCGGGTTATCCACTATGTTGGTTTAACAATTAGATTATCGCTTCTGTCCGTTATTATAAAAAATTGCTCTACATTTTTGAAAAAAACGGTTCCTTTATTATATAGTTACGTTAAATTTCCCTGTTCTAAATAACGCACGAAAACGTGCATGACACATGTCTAAATCCATTTTCAAAGGAGTTTTTCATGGTAAATGAAAAAACACCAAAAGAGTGTTTCGACGAGCTGGAAAAAGCTTTATTGGCGATTCCAGAAAAAGAGATCGTGTATACCACGATGCCTTATGAAGTTGCGATGCAGGAAGGACAGCGGGTGGCTGCGCTGGTTAACAAACATGGTGAAAGGCTAAAATGCTCGGATATAGATCCGGTCCATCTTGACACTATTTTCGAGCGAGCCGGGGCTTTTGCTTACTGTGTGGGGGTTTTGGACTCTTTTGTGAAAATAGCCGAGAGTCATGAAGAAATTTATCCGAAAAAGAAGATAGAGGGATATGAGGTACGAAAAGACCTTATACAAACTCTGGAATATGTATTCAGATCGGACAGAAAGACTCTGGATGCTATTGAAAAGATAAAGAGGGGAGCTGGTGATCTTGACATGATAAAAGATTTGAATGCGATCCACATGTTGTGTATGAAAAATGCGGATAGATTGAGTAAAGCACATGTCGATCAGTCCCTTATTGAAAAGTCGTTACAATTGTATAAAGAACTATCCCAGTTAACTGCCAAACTGGATATCGATCCCAAGCGCATCGATGAGGCAAAAAAGATGTGCAATAGAGCCTGGACTTATCTTTGGGAATCGATGAAGGAAATTTACGCAGCAGGAAAGTATGTTTTCTTTAAAGAACCGGAAATTCAGGAGCTTTTCTATATTGATTATTATCAGAATATGGGAAAGGATAGCAATAAGAACATCGGAAATAAAGAAACAAAATCTGAGGGAAAAACATCTAAACCCGAAGGAAAAGAGAACAAGTCTGAAGAAACAGAATCACCTGAAACTTCAACTGCCACAGTGTAAGACCTTTACTCTCCGTAGCTTCTGCTACGGAGAATTCTGTTATCTCTCCCTTGCAGTCCACTACAAGGAGGGCACATCTGATTAAAAAAATGCCGTTTTTCGATAAATTAAAAGGTTTTGGGTTAAAGTTAAAAGGTCTGTAAAGCAATCAAAAAGGTTTTCCGTTAAAGTGGTAAGGTTTAGGGTTTACCCCAAAAGGTTTTAGGGTTCATCTCGAAAAGGTTTTTCGTTAAAGTGGTAAGGTTCAGGGCTTACCCCCAAAGGTTTCCACTTCATCCCCTAAGGTTTTTCGTTAAAAATTTGAAAGGTTTGTAAAGAAAATTAAAAGGTCTGTAAAGAAAATTAAAAGGTCTGTAAAG
>JAAYPC010000231.1 GCA_012519985.1 Fibrobacter sp. | reverse complement strand
TTTTTACAATACCGAGAGGCTACATTCGAGCATTGGCTATCTGAGTCCCGAAGAATTCGAAAAAAGGTTTTAATAATGTCAATTTTTCGTGGCTTAACTCGTGTCCACGAAACCTTCCCTAGATCAATTTTCACGTAGTACACGAAGCTCACAAAGTTAATTTATTCTTTTTTATTCCCTTTTCTCCGTGTGCTTTGTGCTCTCCGTGAGAGACATTCTTCAGATATTTTTGATCCCTCTGGATTTAATGATTTCTGTGATAAAATCAATAAATTTGCTATCCAGTATATAATAACATTTAATTGAATTCAAATATGTGGAATCATTTCGAAATATAAAATGTGGAAAAAACCATTCTCCCGTCTTATATCTGATTGAGGCAGCATACTCATCACCAGGGGAGCCTATCCAGTAATTCAAATCAGCATTGACTTTTTTGCTTTCAGAAAACGTTTTGGCAAAATATGATATTTCTTCTTTTGATATTAAATCGACTCTATTTATCCAATTGCGTCCGTTTTTACTTTTACCCCATGGCCCCAGGATCGACACGCTATCTATTAAATCATGATTAAATTTCGGATAGAGGAAATTTTTAGGTTTGAATTGAGAACGGTTATTGAGCGCAACAATTCCTGGACTATATCCATCAAGAGACAAACAGGCTCCGACTAAGTTTGTATCGCTGAATAAAACACGTGCTTCTATGATTCTGTTGGATCGGGTTGAATCATCTAATAAATAATTCAAACGTAAGATACGCTTTCCAATATAATGAGCTGGATCGAGCCCGATACTTTTTGATGCATCCTGCAATAGTTTGTAACTTAGTTTCGAATGCCTACGTGATTTTGAGTCTGCAGTGTCTAAAATAAAGTATTTTTTTCTCGGCAGTATACGATCGACTTCTGGTTCTTTATAAAAAGGAGACTTGTTCGTTGGATTAAGGTTATATTTTGCAAGGAGGACCAAAGCTCGCTGATGAAGCTTGTTAATTGTTGAGTCTTGAATGCTATCTTCAGCATTTGCTACATTCGCAATTATTAGAACCCATAATAAAATGAAATTTTTTCTCATTTTTCTTCTTTATCAGCTTTTAGAATTGAAATCAGAAAATAACTGATAACGCAAAAAAGACAGCAAACATAACTACAAACCCGATATTTCCTCTTTGATTATAGTACTCTGGGCTAACAATCAATGTATAAAGCAGCATACCCATTGAAACGAAGTAAATATTTGCCCCCATTCTTTAACTGTGGAAACACCAATTCCACCTATTATCAGCATGATAGCAGTGAACAATTCTGCGATTAAGTGCATCAGAATTTTAATTGTCTTGTAATAATTACGGTATGCTACCATTTAATTATAATTAAAACATGTTCCACACCAAGAATCGATAATCCCATTTAGACTGAGAATATTTGTGTCTTCACTTAGCACTGCCACCAAGGGTTGCGTTACCTACCAAAGTACCCGCCTTTAATCATTGAGGAAGTTCCTAAGTATCGAAGCGAAGTCTGATACTGTAAAGATACCTATATGAAATAGACATATTGTTGGTACTGTTGACAGATGTTGTGTATCTTTTCTTTCTGGAGTGTCTCTTGGATAGTCTTCCCCTTTTATCGGATTTTCCGGTACCGCTTACGATACGTAACACCTACTGTTCTTTATAATCATTTTTTATTCTTTAAATAATCTTGCAAATAATAGAACTCCTTTTTACCCTTTTTCTGTTCACTTATTTGTGAGATTTGTTGTTTTGGCAAAGCTAAGCTTGCTGTTAATGGGATATAAGTACCTTCTGTTGTTGAGCTAGTGGTGTTTACATCATCCCATTTGATCAAGTAGGTTGTATTATTAAAGTAGGTTCTAATATCGGTATATTGTGATGCTCGATAAAATCCGACATCTTTGTAATTCCCAATCGGCAAATATAGATATGAGGAGTCATATTCAAAGGTATTTGAGACAACTACAGAGTTCATTATTTTGTTACTATTGTTGCGCAAACCAAGCAAGAAATAGTCCTCGGTAACTATATATCTACGAGAAAAATTAAGGCCAGTTCGCATTGTATCTGCCCATGTCAAATAGTTGTTCGTTGCCACAATTGATTTTAGGGCTATAGGTTCGTTTTTTGGTGTCTTAACATAATCCCAAAAACTTAATGTGTCCAAATATGCAATCGTATCACAAATACCCAAATTTTTGAATGTTAATTGCAATTCTGCCCAGGTGCCATTGATGAATTCATATGTTACTATTGCAGGCTTAAGCGATGAGAATAGAGTTTTACTTGTGGTGAGAGTTGCTGAAATTAAATCTGCACGTATCCCGAAGTTCAAAGATGATTGTGGAATACGTTCCCATGTGCCTGTTGCTTCAGAATAAACTAGAACTTCAATACCTGAATTATTTACAGCAACTACTTTCCCTGAGCGATTAAACACAGGTGAACCAGATGTCCCCCCAGATAGGGAAAGGTTGTACTGGATGTAATAACTATTTGTTGGAGTGGCAACTGTTCCCCCAAAAGCCCTGACAGCAGAAATTGTGCCATCTTTAAAGGTCGCAACTGGATTTTGTGAACTCATAAAATTTAATTCCCCTGGGAACCCAATTGATGCAACTTCAATTCCTGCTGAAAGTGAAAGAAGATTTTCTTGTGATTCAATTTGTATTACTTTTGTCATTTTCCCATTTACGGTTACAGCACCAAAGTCGTAGGTCTCTGTCTTTGACGTATCATAGAGTGGGTGTACTTGAAAGGCGTTTAGGTAATAAAAGCCATCACTGAAAAGAGATCTACCATTTTGTACAGCAATTGCCTTCAAAGTAGTATCGCCCCATTCCGTAAGGTATTCCTTAAGGCCATTTACTACATGCCCGTTTGTGATTAACGTTGAGTCATTTATTGCGAATCCAGTTCCAACTCCGATAATTTTATTCGACTTTAATAAACCTATTATATAAATTGCTGGGCCAACAAGAGATGCGACTTCCTGCCATGTGCGTTGGCGAGTTTGAAAAGAGCGAATGGGAGTTGAGATCGTTGTGTCCTTATCGGAAATTCGAAAAAACCAATAATATGTCTTGTTGAATTCCAAGCTGTCTGGTGTAAAAGTATTTCCGTTTTCAACAATATAAACTTTGGCAGGGGTACTTATGGTGTCAAGCAATATCTCGATGGTAAGTGAGTCATTATCTGGATCAGATGCTGACCATGAAAACATTGGCTGTAATTCGTTATTTGTTGATGATGGCTGTGGGTAATTTGCTAGTTCTATAGTCGGCACATGGTTTGGTGCAACCACGGTCGTTGAAAAACGATATACATCGCTTTTTGTTGAATCTTTGCCATCCGATGCGATAATCTGCCAGTAATACATTTTGTTGTTGGCTAAACCGGAGAAGGCGAAGGATTTTGATGTAATATCGCTTGCGATTTGATATCTGGGTGGATTAATTGAATCAAGGAAGATGTTAAAAATAAGGATATCTTTATCTGGGTCTGTAGCAGACCATTTTAACGAATCGGATATAGGAATGCCTGTAACTGCATTTGCAGGATACGATAGAACAGGTTTAGTCGGTGGCGAATTTTTAGGAGGATTGACTCCCGTCGGATTATCTTTTTGGCAAAATGTGAAGAATAGCAGACAAAAAACTGTGAGCAGTTCTTTTCCTTCATTTCTGCGCGTGCAGTACTTACGGATAGTCTCCCGGCAAAAGGGAACCATTCTCCTGTTTTTAAAGGCTGGCATTAGTTACTCTTTTCTTTTTAATTATTAAATTCGATAATTTCTGCTTATGGCTTATACCATGTTTTTTGCAGACCTTTATCTATTATAGCTTGGAGCTGTTGGCAGATGTATTCCGCCGTATACCTTCTGTCCTACATTAGTCTCTTAATT
>JAAYPC010000230.1 GCA_012519985.1 Fibrobacter sp. | reverse complement strand
GCAACCGCTATTGCTCCCAGAAGATGTGGACTTAGTCTTGAAGAAAGAAAAATAGCCGTAGGACCATCAGCTCCACCAATAATGCCTATAGATGCAGCATCCTTCACGGTGAAATTGATACCAGGAATATATTGGCTTAAAGCCAAAGCCCCTAACAGCGTACCAAAAATTCCTAACTGTGCTGCTCCCCCAAGTAATGCGGTTTTGGGATTGGCAATCAATGGACCAAAATCGGTCATCGCACCCACACCGATAAAAATTATCAGCGGAAAAACACCGGAATTGATCCCTACATTGTAGATCAACCCCAGAAATCCGTTAGGCCCCGCAATTCCGGCTACCGGAATATTGGCCAAAATTCCACCAAATCCGATAGGGATCAATAAGAGTGGTTCGAAACCCTTCTTTATAGCCAGAAAAAGAAGTACCAAGCCCACACAAATCATTATAACTTGGCCAACCTGAAAGTTTGCAATTCCAGTCGAGGCCAGCAGATTGTTTACTGCGTTTGATAGATTCATCGTATCACGTTCCTTCTATTAATTGATACCCAACAGAACCTGACCAGCACTAATCTGATCACCCTGGCTTACCTCGATGGAAGTTATTTTTCCGGAACCAGGTGAATTGATTGGGGTTTCCATCTTCATAGCTTCCAGAACCAGCAATTCCTGGCCATTTGTAACTTCGTCACCCACACTGACATTTATTCTTAAAACAAGCCCTGGAAGAGGGGCCTTTACTACTATACTTTGGGCACCTGAAGCCGCTTTTACTGCAGCGCTCTCTGTACCTTCTTTGACATCGATGCTGTATGTCTTGCCATTAACTGTAGCAGTATTTCCACTGATCACCACAGAGTATTTCTTGTCATTAACCGTGACGGTATACCCATTCGAAGCAGTTTTTGCAGCGGCTGAGGGTTCCGGTGCTTTCTTTTCCTTAAGACGGATATTAACTTTTGCCTGCCCTTTAAGAAACAGAATCCCCTTCTCCTTGCAGGTCGCCGCAATGAAGATATTTTCATCACTCATATCGGTAATCCCAGCATCCTGAAGCATTTTTTTAGCTGCCTCGATGCCTTTTGAACTACTACGATCGTTGATATCCAAAGGATCTTCAGTAGTAGGTTCCAGTTTGAGCTGTTCTGCAGAGATCTTCACCACTTCCGGATCTGCAGCCACCGGAGTTTTTCCAAAATAGCCTAACACCATCTTGCCATAACCCTCAGCGATTTTTTTCCAAGGGCCAAACATAGTGTTATTAAAAGCCTGTTGGAAATAGAACTGCGAAACCGGGGTAACCGATGTTCCAAAACCACCCTTACTGACCACTTCTTTCATATTTTTGATGATCTCAGGATACCTGTCCATCAGGTTGTTATCACGAAGCATCTGGGTGTTGGCTGTCAAAGCTCCACCAGGCATGGGAGAGAATGGAATCATCGGCTCGACAGCTTTTGCCTCAGGAGGAACAAAGTACTTATCCATGCAATCTTTAAATACCTCCTCAGCCATAAGCATCTTTTCGATATCTATTCCCAGGTCGTAGTCGGTACCACGTAAGGCATGCCACATAGAGATAACATCAGGCTGACAAGTTCCCCCGGAAACCGGAGCCATGGAAAGATCAAGCTGATCAGCACCGCCATCAAGAGCAGCTCTGTATTGAGCCACACAGGTACCCGCTGTGTCATGAGAATGAAACACCACAGTGGTGCGCGTAGGAAGCATTGCTTTAGCTTTTTTTATGGTCTCAAAAACCGTTGCCGGAGTAGAAGTCCCGGATGCATCCTTGAAGCAGACTGAATTATACTGAATGCCAGAATCAATAATTTGCTTAAGGATATTTGCATAAAACTCGGGAGTATGCGCTCCTGTCATTCCCGGAGGAAGTGCCATCATGGTAACAACCACTTCATGCTGTAAACCGGCATCCACGATGCATTTTCCCGAATAGACCAGGTTATTCACATCATTAAGAGCATCGAAATTTCGTATTGTGGTAATACCATGTTTTTTAAAGACTTTTGCATGCAGATTAATAATATCTCTGGGTTGAGAATCCAGCCCAACTATATTAATACCACGGGCAAGAGTCTGAAGATTCGCATCGGGACCAGCAGTCTTTCTGAACTGATCCATGGTTGCAAATGCATCTTCGTTACAATAAAAATAAAGACTTTGAAACATGGCCCCCCCGCCAGCTTCAAAATGTCTGATACCAGCCTCTTTAGCCGCTTCCACCGCAGGCAGATAATCTTTGGTTAATACACGTGCGCCAAATACAGACTGGAAACCGTCACGAAAGGCGGTCAGCATCACTTTTACCTGTTTTTTACCCATTTGTATGCCTTCCTGTAATTAATAAATCTATTTAGTAAAAGAACTTACTGCAGCAACAGCAACCGCGATCTCCTCAAGACCATCTCCGGCCGCCTTTTTCACTTTAACAACCTGCTTCTCTTCAGGTTCAGGAATCAGTTTTGCCAGTGGTTTCATCAGAGCAGCCATAATATTCATAGCCAAAATCATTACGACCAGGAAAACAAATACTACAGCCATTCCGATAACCATCAGAACAAGTCCTTGTGTAAGCATATATAAGCTCCTATGGTTATATGTTAGTTCAATACAGTTTTCGAGCCTTAGGCACCTTGAATCCAGATAACACGGTGTGGCAGCTTAACTGGTTTTGGAAAAGACTACTCCAGTTCAGCAAATAACTAATCGATATGGGAAGTAATTTCTCCTGAAATTACTTCCACTATTTTCTCAGGAGTTTCAATTAGGATTGTACCCTGATCAGTTATCCCGGAAATCTTTCCCCTGAAAGTCCCATTTCCCTGAATAACCTGCACCAGACCCTCTGGCTTGTAAAGTCTCTGGGAAATCTTCTCTACCAGCCCACTAAACCCGGTTTCTCTAAACTTCTCAAAATACCCTTTAAATATTAAAAGCAACCTCTTCAAAATGTCATCGATGTTATGGGTTTTACCTGTTTCGATTTGAAGAGATGTCGCAGCTCTGTCTAAATCAGTAAAATGCCTTTTTTCTTCGTTAACGTTGAGCCCAACACCAAGAATTAGCCATGACTCGGATTCAATGGATACAGTTTCTGCCAGAATACCACATATTTTTACACTACCCACAAGTATGTCATTAGGCCAGCGAATCTGCGGTTTTAGCTCCATCTCCTCCATCATTGAGGAAACAGACAGTGCCATCACCTGTGTTATGTTACTCCAGTTTTTCTGTGGTATTCTTTTCAGAGGTAGTTTAACTGAAAAAGTTAAACTTCTGCCTGCTACAGCCTGCCATTTTCTTTCGAAACGTCCTCTGCCACCATGCTGATTTTCGGTGATTATTACTGTGTAATCTGGATAATGGGTTATATGAGTTTTTAAAAAAAGATTAGTTGAATCAAGATTGGCAAACTTATGAATCGAGAAACTTTCAGCACTCATTAAAAATCGATCGTTATTTAGAGGGAGCATGGTAACTTTTTCCATGTACTGAAGAATTTG
>JAAYPC010000034.1 GCA_012519985.1 Fibrobacter sp. | reverse complement strand
GAATTTAGGGGGCTGGATTTATAGGGCATCGGGAGACTTTAATAAAAAAAACTATTGCCAACCCACAGTAAATCGAATATCTTGTTTTAACAATATCCCGTTCGCTCGAGTTCTGTTTCGTTTTTAATTGTTTCCATTGTTATTCTCTCTGGTAGTTTTAGGTTCACTTTTTGTAAGACTCAAAAAAGAACAGGTCGCAAACAGATTTGCCTTTCTTACATAGAATTTGACGCGGGCAAAAACAAACACCTCAAATCTGTCTAAAGGAGGTAATCTATGACAGATGCTCCCATCAGATCAGTAGCAGTAATGCCCCAACAGAAAAAGTACTACGAATCGCTACTTCCTCAGATTTCCGCCATAACAGAGTATGCTCCGCCACCAATGCCTGTCGAAGAAGCAGTGGGAGAGGCAAACCGGGTTATTGCTCTTATAAAAGAAGACAGGGCTAAGCTTGAACTTTCAGGAATTAAACTCCACTATCTTGACAGCTTTGAAGCACGTGCCGGAGCAATGATCTGGAGTGCAGTGGAGATGATTACCCACGTAAATAAGCAGTCAACCGCGAAACAAGAGTGGAAAGAACTGAAACCAGAAGCAAAAAAAGTGAGACAAAACTTGCTGAAAGCACTCAAAAGGGCATTCAGGGAGGATAACGATCTTTCCGATGCTTTAAAGAGTATAATCAGTGGACGCAGCAGGCATGACTGGTTGATGGATTTTCTTTCCATAAGCAGACTGGCGCAGGAAAACAGGGAGAAGCTTCAGGAGATTCATGCAGATCTTTCTCTGATAGAGCGCTCTGCAGAACTTTTCGAAAAACTCTCCGATATCCTTGCCCGAATGGTAATCGAACCTGATGAGATCCGTTCTGCAAAAGTTGTCTATTATAAAGCCTGGACCTATTTCAGGCAAGCTCTCAAAGAGGTATATGAAGCGGGGCAGTATATATTCGATGAAGATGATCCGAGACATTCTCTCTACTATAGCGAGTACCATGTCCGACTTGGCAAAGCTGCTGCCAGAGCAAGGCGTAATAAAAAAGCACTCAATGATCAGAAGAAAAGTGAAAAAGACCAGCAAACAGTTGAGAATCAGAGAAAACCTTCACAGGTTATGATTTCGCTTCCAGAATCTCCAGAAAGCAGTACTTTAAGGCCTCCTGATACAACCGGGTAACCTTGATTCCTGATCAGGACAATACCTGTCTACTGTCTTCTTCTTTATATCTGTCCACTTTATTTAACAGACTGCCGCCAGAAAGGTGGTAAGTAGTCTTCCGCTATTTTCTCTTCCGCAGTTACAGAAGAATAAATAAGGACCTCAGGAAACATAAATCCATAATGAGCGTTCATTTTTTACTGATTCAAAGTAAAAAAGGAAAACCGCTACTGATTTTTTCCAGTTTGATTCGATCTTAAATCAACCAAAATAAAAAAATATGCCGGCTAAATTAAAAAAATAATCGCATGAACCAAAATATTAAATCGATTGAAATAAAAAAATAATCCGGATTAAATCCAAAAAAATCGTATGAATTATATTGATAAATTGGATAAATTGAACCAATTTTTGGATAGAATTCAATTTTTATCGAATAAAGGAAAATTCAATCCGGACAAATTAGAAATAATGACGAATGTGCATCTTTATTTTTATCGGATGAGTTGGAAATTTGATCAGATGAACCAGAAGAATGATTCTTTGAGGTTTTAGTCGCATTATCTATTCACATACATTTTTACTTCATGGAGGTATTCTATGATTAAAAGAATCCAAAAAAGTTGTTCTATAAGTAATGGAAGGCACTGGCTTCAGCGGTATCCAGAGTGCTGTCTACAGTGAAGACAAAATCAACTCCATCTGAAGCTCTTGGCAAAACTATTCAGAAAAGCGAAGAGGCAATTGCAGTATTAAACGATGCTATAACCAGGCTTCGCAAAAATGAGTATACGATTGCGGCAAATGCGGCTGATGAAAATCGGATGCCCTTTATAGGGCTCTTGTCTTGAGACTGGAGTCTGATATGTCGTGTTCCTACGACCCGCAGCTTCAGCA
The DNA here is from genome assembly GCA_012519985.1 of Fibrobacter sp. GTDB lineage: Bacteria > Fibrobacterota > Chitinivibrionia > Chitinivibrionales > Chitinispirillaceae > JAAYPC01. The sequence goes on along the minus strand of JAAYPC010000034.1, from coordinate 575 downwards.
GTCTGCAAAAGAACTGTATGAAATAAAAGTAAATAATGGCAGGATATTGAAACATGGTGCCAATGATGAATCGAATCAGTTTTGTATCAGTTTGAAGTACCTGTAGTACAACTTATAATATTTGGTAAATATACGAGTTTATCAGTATAATCGGCAGATTTAATTAGGGAATAAAATTGGCAAAGATGCTTATGGCAATTTATATTGAAAAGGTAACCGATTTTACTGCAAGTACAATCTTTATAATAAATCGAAATAAGTAAAAGAAAGAGCATTTATATGTCAGGCTCAAATATTTTTATCAGGTTCAATCGGCAATTTGGAATTGTTTTTTTGCCTATGTCAGGTATCATGTTTTTCCTTTTAGTGCAACTATGCACATCACAAACTATTGATTCATTATTAACTTTGCCAGCCAGAATTGATTGTTGGGATATTTGGTATAATTCGGGAAAACAAATTGTCCGTTTTAGAAAGGAATCCAAAATCGATTCCTTAACGATGGTTCTGGAATTCTGGGAAAAATATTGTGGAGATAATGAACCCTTAAGACGTTATAGAATTATCGATAAAAT
>JAAYPC010000229.1 GCA_012519985.1 Fibrobacter sp. | reverse complement strand
TCATTTTGATCTGACCATAAGGAAAAACCTGTTCGAAGCACCAGCAAAAGTCTTAAGAATCTATGCAGGTGCAGGGGCAAGCTTGCATTTTGCCACCCCTGTTTTAAATAAGGAACTCATCGAGGAAGCACTCGGTGAGGCTATTCAGGGAGAAAAACCGCTTAGTTTTTTATCAGGGAATGTCTTCGAGAACGATCAGCTCACAAAAAAGATAATGAAGAAAATCACCCGCAATCTGATGATTCCACACTGGGGATGCCACATCGTTGCAGGAACCATGGTCAAGTTGCCTGTAATTCCAATCGGATTCTACCTTGATGGCAAACTTATGATCCCCTTTGATAATGTGGACAAATATACTGACCTGGGCGGATTTGGATTCCTGCTCAATACCGGAGTCAGTCTTTCTTTTTAACCAACACTGACAGTAAATTGACAATAGTTTTTACTGTGAATATTTTTTTAAGTTCTGCAAGGTTTATCATAAACTGATAAAACCTTCACTGATTTCATTGTCCCTATCTACATCCTGTTACCGACAATCTTCTCTTTTTTGTTATCGAGATGATATTTTACATGGTTGGCTTTCATTTTGATTGTAGAGACCTGCGAGGCGATTTTGATGACGACATCTGCAAAAATGGTATCTTCTATATTGATAGCTGCAAAAGGATTAGTAATAGCTTTTTTCTCCAGCTCCGTTTTTTTCCATTGCATTATTTCCCTGTGTTTTACTAATTCAGCTCGTTTCTGTTGCACTGCCCTGATTTTCTGCATCTTATCATCACCCATGGCCAGGCCTTTTTTCACACTGGAATAAACTGAGAGCATTGAAGTATCTATTTTCTTGACATTATCTTCACAGAACTGAATTGCTTTATCTATTTCAATTATTTTCTTCTGTACAAGATAATCCTTACCCACCTCCACTGTTGTTTTGGTCCCATACTGTGAACCTATAATGCGAGCGTCAATTCCATTCAACGCACAAACATAACCACCGACTATCATTCCCTTTATACCATTTACCACTACATTTCCGGCACTGAAAATTACACTTTGCATTACGGAATTTCCTATAGTTACATCACCCTGAGCCTCAACTATTGCGTTCTGAAGGTACTGTGCACTCAGATTCCGTCCGCAGGTGACAACAGTATCTTTACTGCCAATTATTCCGCTGTTTATCTTTATATCTCTTCCGGCTTTCAGAGTTGCGCGATCCACATTTTTCATCACCACTATATCCCCTTCCGCCTTCACTTCAAAACCAGGCAAAACACTTCCCTTGATGGTGACATTTCCATTAAAGCTGATATTTCCACATCCATAATCGACATCACCTTCCACCATATAATGCAGAAAAACGCTTAACACTTTACCATTAAGCGATATTTGTCCATCGCAGACTGCTTTAAACTTGCCATCATCTGTAACAACCACATTTTGTCCTGCACATAGCACATTGCTTTCACCGTTGATGGCTTTAATCATTTTTCCCAGAACATTATACCCATCAATACCCGGTTCGGCTTTTCCTACAACTGCCAGAATTTCACCTTTTTTGGTCATGCGGATATTTGCCTGTTTGCGATAATCGACCCGTCCATCTGGAAGAACTCTGAATTCCTCAACCACCGGTTCTGGATCAAAGAGGAATTGAACTGGAGCATCTCTTCCATCTTTGGCAGGCATTCCCTGAGCTACCAGGATGTTCTTTTCACTTTTACTTGTCTTTATCCTCTCCAAGGAATCCCGTATCGCCTCCATTTTTATCCCAGCTTTTACACCGGAGAGCTGCAGTTCATTCAAAATCATCTCTTCTGTAAGTTTAGCGCCATTTCCTGTTGCCTGAATAAGATCAACATAGACCGCCATACTATCATCAGATATCCTGATGACACACTTTCCATCCCTGTCAGAGGGAATCAGATACAAGCGGTGTCCAGCCAGAACAAGCCTGCCGGAAACCTTGGGAGTAATAATAAACTTGTTATTTTCTCTTTTAAAGTTGAGATTACATTCCTTCTGATACTGTTCATCATTGAATTCTTTATTGTAATAGTTTACCTTATTAGGTGCGATAGTAAGTTTAATTACTGCAGTATCAGGATGTATAACGGTAATATTTGACAAATCGATCGATTCGATCTGTTCCACCGATTTAACCGGGTAATATTTCAGGTAATTTATGTCCTCCGGAAAATCATACCCTTCTGCAAATTTGTTCTTTAAATATTTACTATGTTCAATATTTATCGAGTTATCACCTATAAACCCCATTTCCGCAAGTTCTTCTGCGGTATAACCTGACAGCATCTCTTCCATCTCGATCTCAGAAATTCTTTTCTCCATTTCAGAGATCATCTTATCAAGATCTGCCGCAGATTGCTCCTGCTTTCTTTTTCCCTCCCTATTATTTTCTTTATTGGTATTCATAATGTTTTTCAGGATTTTTCAATTTTGAGTCCATTGAGCTATAACAGAAACAATTTCGACCTTAACTTCTTCAGTGAGTTTTCTGCAAATACTTTCTGGTGGCAGCTTTAAATCCGGTAAAACTGGTTCCTGATAATTATTATCTCCACTATTACCAATGGAAGCAATGCCACACAGATAATTGGCATAAGCAATGATGGAAAGCACCTGTGAATAGCGCTTAAACTCCCCAGGAAGAATCCTGGGTTCATGATGGTATCTCATGACCACTTTTAGCATTTCAGGAAGGCTCCACTTTTCCGCCAACCACATGCCTACCTGCGAATGATCAAAACCAATTACTTCCCTTTCCGCCAGTAACAATGATTTCTTATCCGATTCCGATTTTAAAAGCACCTGTTCAAATTCGTTGTTCAAAAACTGCTGAAGAACCAGTCTACCTATATCATGAAGAAGTCCGGCAATAAAACACTCTTCCGGATCTGAATAACCTATCTTTTCAGCCAGTTTCTTTGAAAGAAGAGCGGTCCCAAAACAATGCTCCCAAAACTTCTGAGGATCGAATCCAAGAAGCCGTGTTGTATCAAATGTTTTTATAACACTCAAACCTAACATAAGATTATATAATGTATTAAGCCCCAATATCACAATCGCCTGACATATAGAAGGAATTCTTGTTCTTAATCCATAATAGGCTGAATTTACCAGTCGGATGGTTTTAGATGCCAAAGCCTGATCTTTGGCTACAACAGCAGCAATCTGGTTCATGTTACTGTGCGGATTGTCCATTACCTTTTGAACCTGCCTAAGAACTATAGGCAATGTGGGGAGATTCTCAATGGTACCCAGCTTTCTCTCAATGACCTCATTACTCATTATCTTTTCCCCGCAAAAGTAACATTTCGACAGTGGTCCCGATGTTTTCCCCACTCTCAATTGAAATCGAACCATTCATTTTTGAAAGAATCTCTCTTGCCAGGTATAGTTCGATACCCATGCCATTATATCCCGATTTCATAGCAGTTTTGCTTTTATAACCATAATCGAATATTTTCGCAAGGTCTTCATCATCGACTCCCCTGCCATTATCCTTAATCGACACGATAATCTCGGTATCCGAACAAATAACACTTATTGAAATTTTTATACTTTCAGCAGAAAAAACTATGGCATTTATAATAATGGATTCAAATATCCTTACCAGCCGGTTGCGGTCTGCCATAACCGTTATCGATTTTTCGGTTTCATCATTAATTTCACAATCTTTCCGATAATACTCAATAATCATTTTAAGATTCTGAATAGACTCAGAAATTACTTCTTTTATTGAAATCGGCTCCATCTCAAGCTGATCTGCAAGCAGTCTTGCGTTAAGCAGCGATATATCCCTGAGGTTATCAGCATATCTGGAAATCTGCCATGTTTCAAACAGTGATTCATTGAGAAGATTTTTTCTATCAGCTTCGGTAAGCTCTGAATCATAGTCGATTAAGATGCTGAGAGCATTCTGAATTGCAGCAGTTCTTGAGCGGAACTTCCATAGAGTGTCGGAAACCTGACTGTGCACCATCTTTATATGTGATTTATATCTGGTGATGTCTTCAAAAGACAACAATAAAAAACTGGAATTCTGTATAGAAATTGCATTCTGCTTTACAATAATTGTCCTGTCTGCAATGTTAAGTTCATGGATGCTTGTCTGATTTTCGACAGTCATTGGTCGCATATTCAGGAAATCCATGATTTCTTTCATGTCTTTTATTTCATCATTTAATCCTATCTGCCTAGCCAGTAATTTCCACTGTGAATTGGCTCTCTTTACTTTTCCAGATCCGTTAAATATTAACAAAGCAATTGGAACAACTTCCAGAACACCCAATTCAATTTCGTCAAGAAAGTCATTCATAAACACGCCCCAATCACGGTTTTAAGCTGATGAAGCTGAAAGGGCTTTCGAAGAATTGCTTTTGCCCCTTTTTCTTTAGCCATCTTCTCTGATGCCACAAAATCAACAGCAGTAAAGATTACTACAGGTGTGTTAACGTTATATTTTTTGCTTCTCAAGTTACTTAGCACCTCCCATCCATCCATCCCAGGCATCATTATATCCAGTAATATCATATCTGGTTTTTCTTTAAGAGTTACAGCCAAGCCCTGTTTTCCATCACTGGCACACAATGGAATGTACCCTTCACATTTTAATAATAAAGCAGTAGTTTTCAGTATAAGCTGCTCGTCATCGATAATTAATATTTTTTTCTTGCTTTCCATATTTTATTCCCCAATTCAACTATATGATTTATTTACTTTATTTAATGGCAATCTGAAAGGAATCGAAATAGTTACATTACTGCCCTGATCCGGTTTACTGTATAGTTTAAACCATCCATCCATCAATTCCGTTATCCTTTTTGCCAATGCCAGACCGATTCCGGAACCATTAAATCCCCTGGTAAGCGAACCATCTGCCTGGTTAAAAAATTCAAACAGTGAACTTTGTTTTTCCACTGGTATGCCAATACCAGTATCAGTAACGGTAGTCACAAGATAAATTTTTGATTCTTCTTTTTCACTTCTGTCCATACAAGCTTTAACAATTACCTCACCCTTGTGGGTAAACTTTATGGCATTTGAAATGATTTGCTTTAAAATCTGGAAAAACCTGTATCTATCCCCTAAGATCATCTGAGGGAAATCTTTACTTACATCCATGGTGAATTTCAAATTCTTATTGGCAGCTACATTTTTAAAAATGTTGAACAGGTCATTGTATACATCCTGAGGACAGAACTGCTGTTCTTCAATAAAGAACTTTCCATCCTGCATCAGACTGGCATCGATTATGTTATCGATCAGTTCAAAGAGTCTTTCGGTAGCTTCAGCTAGGATTTCTTTAAATTCACTGATATTGTTAAAGCTATTTTTCTGCATCATCTCACTGATCACAAGAATAGTAGTCAGAGGTGTTCTCATCTCATGAGACACAATGGTAAGAAATTCACTTTTTAACCTGGCAACCGCCTCAGCATCGGCTCTTGCTTTTGACAGTCTTTCCACTAACTCCTTTTCTTCGGTTTTGTCCACAAATGCAGCTATTGTTCCATAGGTGGCATTGCTGGCATTAAAATAGACTGATTCAAAGAAAGTGGCAGTTCGGATCATTCCATCAGCTCTTCTTATTTTCGAATCAAAAACTTTTTTTCCCCCTTTTTGAAAAGATTCCTTATCCCACTTTTCATTTTGAGTGGTATTTTCGATAAAAAGGATATCTGCATCATATTTACCGATCAAATTTTCCCTTTTACGTCCTGTAAATTCTTCAAAATACCTGTTGCATCCCAGGAATTTACCATCACGATCTCTATAGAACAGCGGCACAGGTAAGGTGTCATTGAGCAGTTCAATAAACTCTGCTTGTCTTTTAATGCCTTTCATGTAACCATTACGATCCATGGTAACTGCAATCTGCCGGCCTAAAGTTTCGATTACATCCATTTTTTTTCTGCTCAGCTTATTATCACGAGTCATAATAATGCAGACTATGGCAAACACTTTTTTATTCCAGGTTATGCTCATCAGGTAATTTATAGCCGGAGAGATTTTGTTTAATACAGAAAGATTATTATCAAAAATACTTTCATTTATCGTTCTGCTCTGTTCTGTATCTAAAGTGATTATTTCACCTGTTAACAGATTCTGGGCCACTTCACCTGGTACATTGTATTTCTTGCTTAAGAAGCGCTCATCCTGTCCAAATATCTCACTCTCTTTGAGATCAGCTCGTTTAGAACAGAACCGTACTGTACTAATCAAAGTATCTACGTTTATATCACTTACAAAAATCAATGCATCATTGAGAATTACCGACAATTGTTCCAGCATAACCTTAAGAATTTCATCATTACTCTCAGAAGCAGCAATCTTTATTGCACTGGTGGAAAGAACAGCCAGATCATTCTGGATTACACTCTGCTGTTCCTCAGTTTCTTTCAAGTCCGAAATATCTTCAATCGTTCCTTCATAAAAGACTATCTTACCTTTAGATAACGTGTAATTTATCGTTCTGCGGATATTCTCCCTTAAAGTTATTTCCCGGCCGCTCTTTGTGATTACTTTCCTCTCAAAACCATTAATAAAACCTTTTTCCCGAATAATTTCAGCAACCTGATCCATTAGCAATGCCGGTCTGAAAATTTCTGTTCTGCTGCAGGCCTTTAAAAATGATTCCGAGGAATCATATTCAAATATGGAGACCATTTTTTTGTTTACTTTTATAATCTCGCCAACCATAGACGCCTGATAAATACCTATGGGTACATTTTCAAACAGTTCACCATATAATTGATTTTGAAAAACTATCCTCCTTTTTGTTATATGTGCTACCAGAATAGCCAAAGCAATCAAAGGATATACTGTTAAGCAGATCCCATCCTTAATGTCAAAACTCCCTGAAAGAGAAATAAAAAAGACTGAAAAGACAGTAGCTATTATAAAAATCCATATTCCAAATTTGAATGTTCTTCTGAAAGCCATCATCACAAAGGAAGCTAAAATAAAACACAAAACGAGAGAATTAATCATGGTGACAGTGATATTAATGTTATTGAAATAGTTCAGAAAAAACAGAATCAAGAACTGAATCACCATCAGATGCAGCACCAAAAAGATGCGAAATCTTAGATTCAAGTCGTGAAATTGGTTGACTTTTTCACTAAGTAATTTTTTGGCCTTCTCAACCATAGTCAATTTTCCCTTAGATTTAAGAACGCATTTTCATTTTCTGAACTTAATCAAAAAGCTGAATCTGCTACCCTTATCAGGAGCAGATTCTGCAAAAATCCTACCACCCATTATTTCGACCAGATTTTTACATATAGATAATCCCAGACCAGATCCTTTGCATTTACATGGCCCGGGAGTATTTACCTGAGAGAATCTTTCAAACAGACGTCCAATACACTCTGGTGGAATACCTATCCCAGTATCAACAACATCGAAATGAAGGACAAGATCCTTTTCATCCTCATGTTCAAGGCTCACATGCAGATCTATACCACCTTGCTGTGTAAATTTTATTGAATTATCAACCAGATTTCCTATTATCTGACAGAGGCGACCGGGATCACCTATTAATTCAGCAGGAATATTCTCCGAAACTCCGTATGTCAGACTCAATCCCTTCTGACGCGCCTTTTCCTTATAGACATCAAAACAGCCGGTTATGACTGATTTGAGGTTAAAAGGAATCTCTTGCAGAACTATTGCGCCGCACTCAGATCTGGAGTACTCTAAAGCCTGATTAACCACCCACAATAATGAAGTTACAGCCTGCTTTAGAATGCCGACATATTCCATTTGCAAATTATCCAGGTTGCTTCTCTCGATTACCTCAATGATCGATTGAATTGAAGTCAATGGATTTCTGACTTCATGAGATATGTAATTGGCAAAATCAGTTTTTTGTTGCGCACGCCTTTCTGCATCTTTCTTTTTACTTTCCAGAAGAGCTGTCCTTCTTTGATTGCTTAAGGTATTTCCGATTACATCAGCAATTTTATGCAGGATCTCTTTGTATTCGCTATACAATTCATTATTACCGATAATATCAATACCCAAAAAGCCTTCGACTTCTGATCTGGACTTAATCGGCACAATAAAGGTCAGATTTCCCTGAAGTCCCAGACATTCTCGAACATGAGTGATTTCCGGCGATAGATCTTCGGAATCAGAAATCTCCACTATTTCATTGTTTTCCAATCTGACATTTAACCAGGGATTTTGGCTAATAGAAAAATCAGAAAGCTTTCCTTTCTGGGCAAAGGTACCGCTTTCACACCATTCATGGGTTAATTCAAGTTTTTCCTGAAGACTGCAAAAGAGAAAAAGAAAGCATCTTCTGGGGTGATAGAGCTTTGAAAGCTCCGCAAAGCATCGATCAATTATCCGATCGGCATCATCTTCTTCCAATTGTAAATTTAGCAGAGAAGATATGATACACTCACACATTTTATTGCGCCGGCAATAATCTTGCATTATACTCATATCGATCCGGTATTCTTCCTGTGTTCTGGGTGACCTTGCTTTGTATATAAGCTGTATCTTCAATACTAACATACCTACAGATAATTTGCAATTATTCTTCTGGAAATGTATCAATACTTTTGCAATGATTCACTTTAATTAGCACTCCCACAAAGCTGGTGCTTCAATGTATTTTAAAGATCAACCTCAATCTTTAATTTTAACCCCCTGGGAGATTTTTATACCATGGATCGTTTATGGGCACCCTGGCGTATGCAGTACATACAGAATGTCGATAATAAAGAAGATGGTTGCATCTTCTGCAATAAGCCAGCAGAAACAGATGACCGTAAAAATCTTATCCTCTACAGAGGCACCAACTGCTTTGTAATGATGAACCTGTTCCCTTACAACAACGGGCATCTGATGGTCATTCCCTATAAACACACATCCGATATTCTTTCTTTAGAACCAGAAAGCGTGTCCGAACTCTGGTCTCTTATCTGCCAAAGCAAAAAAGCTCTTTCAAAAAGTTTCAATCCCGAAGGGTTCAATATAGGTATGAATCTGGGAAGAGTAAGTGGCGCGGGAATAGATCAGCATATTCATATACACATAGTTCCCCGATGGAATGGGGACAGTAATTTCATGCCGGTGATCGCAGGAACCAAGGTAATCTCACAAGCAATCTCAGATACTTACGATGCGCTTAAACCACATTTTTAGTTGATTGGAAATTCTATTATTAAAGTTACTACTCAAATATTGTCTACTGACAACCCTGAAGGGCTATAATATTCAATATGAAAAAAAATAGGAATTAATATTAAAACAATATCTAATAAGAATTAATCTGAATAGAATATATAAACGAAGAACCGGAAATGTTTAACTGCTTAATGGGCTTATCCGGGTTAAGGTTTCACCGGACTTAATTTCAGCAACCAATATCACATTCTTAATTCTTAAATCTTAAATTTTCGTAGGGTGATTTCACCATCGGTCATGGATGCATAGTCATAATTAATCAGCCAGGAACCGGTATTCAGATAGATTCCGCAATCGAAGTGACATAATTCTGCATGATGAGTATGGGCAAAAACCACTATGTCATTTCCGGCTTCCAAAAGCATTCTGGCATGTTCCCTGTATTCTTTTATTATCGATTCGGAGAGAGTCTTACGCAGATACTTTCTGCTTGATCCGGAGCAAAAAGACCCGATTGTCACACCCCAGTCCGGATGAAGAAGCTTATAGATGCGCTGGTTAAGAGGATTCCGCAGAATTTTTTTTAGAATTCTATAACCAAAGTCTCTCTTAATGAGCCCATCACCATGAAACAGATATACTTTTTTCCCCTGGATCTCAACTTCTAATGAATTGTGGTAAATGTTGATACCAATGCTTTCACTCAGGAAAGGCCCTAAAGCAAAATCGTGGTTACCGGCAAGATAGTGAACTTTTACGCCACGGTCAATAAGCCTTTTCAAATTACAGAGTACTGAGAAGTAATCTGATCGGATAGTATAACGATATTCTATCCAGAAGTCGAAAAGATCCCCAATAATGTAAAGGTCGGTCAGATTCTGGGGGGCATTATTTAAGAGATCTTCAAAATGCTTTTCTCTTTCTTCACC
>JAAYPC010000228.1 GCA_012519985.1 Fibrobacter sp. | reverse complement strand
TCAATTGGTGCGTTATGCTTTTAAGCTGATACCCGAACTAAGGTCGCTTCACACTTTTGCAGCACAACGTTTTGAGCTTTGGTGCGGACAAATACAACGTCCACTTACTGAAACGCAAAAAGAAATTATGCGACAAATAGTGGGTTATATAGTCTCTAACGGCACTTATACCAATAACGAACTAAGAGAAGAAAACTTGACTGTCTTTGCTCAATTAGTTCAAAGCTTTGGTTCGGCTGATGCGGTAAACGAAGTGTTGGGAAGCTTAAGCGGATGGATGTTAAAGGTGGGATAGGAAACATGAAAAAAATATTTTCAACAAAAGAATATAAAAAAAGAAACTTTCGAAGATCTAAAAAACTATTTCGAAGAAGACTTGCTTGGAAAGAAAAACGCAAAGCTATCCGACGTTCTATTTCAGGTTATTACGGTGAAAAATACAAGAGAGCTAAAAGCGTTCATCATATAGGCGAAATAATTAAACGTTCATCCATTATGGCGCCACAAGATTTTCGTTTGATTGAAAACACACAAGAATGCTTGATGTTTTTTAGAGATGTGAGAAGCGATAAATATGTGAGCCAAACGGGTGCTTCAAAACTTGTTAGGATTTCATTAGAAAATGTTAATAGAATTGATTATGGGACTATAAGTATACTAACTTCAATTAGTGATGATTTAAAATACAAGAATATAGTATTACAAGGTAACTTCCCAAAAGATTTAGACTGTAGAAAATTTATTACGGAGTCTGGTTTTTTGAATCACATGGTAAATGAGAAAAATAAGCCATTCATGAAATCAGAAAAATCTGAATTAATTTTTTTTGAAAAGGGACAAGGAGTATTATCACAGAGTGACAATATTAAAATTAGTAACCTTGTAAAAAATGTTGTAGACCATTTAACTGGTAGGGCAGAGCACTGTTTGTCTGTAAAAACTATAATTCTCGAAATTTGTGGGAACTCTATTGAATGGAGTGGAACAGATAATAAACAATGGCTTTTAGGAGTAAAGTATGAAAGCGATAGAGTTATATTTACAGTAACGGATGTTGGTAAAGGCATATTAGAAACGCTTTATAGAAAATTTGGAAAAAAAATTTACGATGCTTTCCTAAATAAATCTGATGATGAAATTTTAAAAGGTGCGTTTGAAAAAAAATATGGGTCTGCCACCCAAAAGGTAAATCGCAATAAAGGCTTACCTTCTATAAAATCAAACTATGATGAAGGCAATATAGAAAACTTAAAAGTTTTAACTAACAATGTAATTCTTAATTTTGAAGATAGTTCTAAATCAAAGACGTTTGCAAAAGGTTCGCCAAGGTTTAGAGGAACTTTTTATCAGTGGGAAATGACTAGTAATTGTATAAATAAATAAGTATCTAAAATGGAAATTAGTGTATTAAATGATTTTTCAGAATATCCAGGGTTACGTCATTGTACGTTCAGTGAAAAATCAGGAGAGGAGTTTTATCACTCTGTTTTAAACCGTGCTTTTAAAGAAGCATATGAGAAAAATACTAAATTATCTGTGGATTTGGATAACACAGCAGGTTATGCATCATCCTTTTTAGATGAAGCTTTTGGAAATTTAGTATTTGATTTTACATTGGATAATGTGAAGCGAATGGTTGAAATAATTTCAAACCAAGAACCACACTGGAAAGATATGATAGAAAAACAAACTTATCAACAGTGGGAAGAGCGCAGAGTAAGAAAAAACAATCCTAAAGTTACTAAACAACATAGTGAGTGGTTTCGTTTAGTTAACGATAAAATTGAGTCTAGAGTATGGGAACAACCTTGTGCTGTATAACTATCGAAGTTAGTGATTGGATTTCTATTGCAGGTATTATTATTAATTCAGTACTTGCTGTTTGGATTGTAAAAACGATCCAAAACAGATTAACGAACAAACGCGTTTTGAAGGACCACTTTATTACTGAGATAAAAGAAATCAGGACTGAATATAGGTGTTTTTTGAATGATTTGTACACAAGTAAAAAAACAGCAAAATCTATTTTACCTTGGTTTAAATTAATGAATATTAAAGTGAATGATGTTCTCAACTTAATTAATGAAAAATACAAAACAGATAAAACAATTCTAAATCCATATCAGAATCAGCTGAGGGAGCTGATAACTGAAAATGAAGACTTTATTTCACAGTTTAAAAATGATGAGCCGATAGAGTTTTCTGAAGAATCAAAGACGCAAATCATTAAATTTCAACAAGACAACAGTCATTTATTTAATAAAATAATTGTTCAAATAAACGACGAAAAATAAAATACCCATGTCTCATAACACCACCACTTCCCAATCCCTAATTAAAAAAGTCTGGACACTTGCCGATGTTATCGCTGCTGCCGGAGTGGGATTTACCGATTATATAATTCAGCTTACTTATCTGCTGTTTCTGAAAATGGACGAAGAAAAAGTACAGTTAGGACTACAAAGTGCTATTCCACAAGGTTATGGATGGAATGATTTAATAGCACTTAACGGGCTTGACTTGCTTCGTCAGTATGAGGAGACATTGAAAGTGCTTAGTAATCAAGATGATTTGATTGGTACGATCTTTACCAAAGCCACCAATAAAATAGAGCAACCTGTATTACTAAAAAAAGTGATTTCGCTTATTGAAAGTGAAAACTGGCTTTCGATGGATGGCGATTTGAAGGGTTCTATCTATGAAGCAATTTTAGAGAAAAACGGACAAGACAAGAAGAGCGGAGCCGGACAGTATTTCACACCACGAGCTTTGATTAACACGATGGTTGAGGTTACTAATCCGCTAATTACCGAAACCGTTTGTGACCCTGCTTGCGGAACCGGAGGCTTTTTGCTTTCTGCATTCGACCACATGAAAAAGCAAAGTAAAGACCGTGAGAAACTCCGTTTTCTCAGAAATGAAGCTCTTAGCGGGAACGATATTACGCCTTTGGTTGTTACGCTTGCTTCTATGAATCTCTATTTGCACGGTATTGGTACGGAACATACGCCTATTCGTTGTCAGGATTCGTTGGAGCGCACGCCGACAACATTAGTAGATGTGGTGCTTGCAAATCCGCCTTTTGGCACTCGTCCCGCAGGTTCAACCGACATTTCGGCTATGCGTGATGATTTGTACGTTACCACAAAAAATAATCAGTTGAATTTTTTGCAACATATTATGTTAATGCTGAAAAACGGCGGACGTGCTGCTGTTGTTTTACCTGATAATGTGTTATTTGAAGGTGGTGCAGGTGAAACTATACGAAAAAAGCTATTGACCGATTTTGATTTGCATACTATTTTGCGACTTCCTACCGGGATTTTCTACGCTCAAGGCGTAAAAGCAAATGTTCTCTTTTTCAGAAAAGGTACAAAAACAAAAGATGTGTGGTATTACGATTATCGTACAAATATAAAACACACATTGGCTACCAATCCTATTCAGCGACATCATTTAGATGAATTTGTAGAGTGTTATAATAACAGAGTAGAAACCTATTCCGAAGAAAATCCCGATGGACGTTGGAGAAAATACAGTTATGATGAATTAATTTCGCGTGACAAAACGAGCCTTGATATCACGTGGCTCAGAACAGGCGAAGAAACGGTTGATTATTCATTGGAAGAACTGATGAGTATGATAGAAGAAAAGTCGGCAAATATCGCTGATGCAGTAAGCAAATTAAAGGAAATCATTGATACGATAGAGGAATAAAGCAAGATGGAGAATTTAGATAAATTAGTTTTTGAACTTTGTAAATTATCGCATGAAACTGTTTGGGTTGAATTTAAACACAATAATTGTGACCCAAAGATGATTGGTGCTGATATTAGTGCTCTTGCCAATAGTGCTACTCTTTACGACCGTAATCATGCTTATATGATTTGGGGTGTGGATGATAGTACCCACGAAATAATTGGTACAAATGTAAGGCTGAGTAAGGAGAAAAAAGGGAATCAGGAACTTGAAAATTGGCTTAGATATATGCTCTCAAAAAATGCAGATTTTGAATTTCAGTCTGTAGAAATAGAAGGGAAGCATGTAGAGATATTAATTGTTTCAAAAGCCGTAGGTTCGCCGGTTCTTTTTGAGAAAAATGAATATATACGAATCGGTAGTTACACAAAGAAACTACAGGAGTTTCCTACTTTGCAAGCACAGTTATGGGATAAATTAAGAAATAAACAATTTGAAGAGGTTTATGCAATGATCGACCTTCAATTGCAAGATGTGCTAAGATTGTTAAACTGTGATGCATATTTTGAAATACTTAAACTATCAATTCCTGCCGATTTGGATGGTTATGCGCACTACTTGTTAGAGGAAGGAATAATCGTTAAATTGGATAATGGGCTGTATGCAATTACCAATTTAGGAGCAATTTTATTTGCAAGGCGACTTGCCGACTTCCCTCGTGTAGGAAGAAAAGCAATAAGAATAGTACAATATGAAGGCATTAATAAGCTGACAATACTTAAAGAAGATACTTTAAAAGAAGGTTATGCTATTAGTTTTGAAAATGCTGTGAAGTTTGTTAACACATTACTTCCAACAAAAGAAGATATTACTTCTGTTCACAGAGATACCATAAGTTCATTCCCACTTCCTGCTATTCGTGAGGCAATTGCAAACAGCCTAATCCATCAAGATTTTTTTATTACAGGCACAGGACCTGTAATTGAAATTTTTAGTAATCGTGTAGAGGTTAGCAATCCGGGTTCGCCATTGATCGATATTATGAGAATTATTGATAATCCGCCTAAATCCCGAAATGAAAAATTAGCAGCATTAATGCGACGACTAAAAATGTGTGAAGAATTAGGAAGAGGTTGGGATAGAATGGTTATAAGTTGTGAATTGCAACAAATTCCGGCACCAAGAATACAAGCTTATCAAGAATCTACAAAAGTATCGTTATATTCCCATATAGACTTTTCAAATATCTCAATGGACGATAAAGTGTGGTCAACTTATCTTCATGCTTGTATTAAATTTATTGAAGGAGAAGCATTAACAAACAGTTCTTTAAGGGAACGTTTTGGCTTGAAAGAAACATCTTCCGGGAGTGTGTCACGCCTTATTAAGCAGGTTTTAGAACTCAAACTAATTAAACCATTAGACCCTGATACAGCTCCTCGTCACATAAAATATATTCCAATTTGGGGTTAATTTAACTTGCCTGTAACTTGCTTTAATGCTAATGTAAAAATATAACACATTGATATTGAGGTTTATTTGGCTTTTTTTAACTTGCCTGTAACTTGCCAACAGTAAAATATGGACACTAAACTATTACGACAAAAAATATTAGACCTTGCTATTCGCGGTAAACTTGTTCCACAAGACCCAAACGACGAGCCAGCTTCAGTTCTGCTTGAAAAAATAAGAGCAGAAAAAAAACGTCTAATCAAAGAAAAAAAGATTAAGCCGACTAAGGGAAAAAGTGATAAGTCACATTATGAGAAGGAAATTCCTTTTGAGGTGCCGGAAAACTGGGAGTGGGTGAAATTGGGTGAAATAGCACAACACAATGTCGGAAAAACATTAAACAAAAGTAGAGATTCCGGCGAAATTCGAGAATATATAACTACATCAAATCTATATTGGGGACGTTTCGATTTTACAGAGATAAGAAGTATGCCAATTGAGGAAAACGAATTTAGTAAATGCAGTGCTATTAGGGGTGATTTATTGATTTGTGAAGGTGGTGATGCAGGTCGTTCTGCTATCTGGAATTACAATTACTCAATTTGCTTTCAAAATCATATCCACAGAGTGCGACCATTTGAAGGAGTCGAAACAAAATATCTTTACTATCATATGATGTATATTTACCTTAATGGTAATATCAAACAATATCTTAAAGGTGTTGGAATTCAAAGTTTATCGGGAACGTCTCTTGCGTCAATAGTCTTACCTCTTCCTCCAACTAATGAACAAATCCTAATATCTAATGAAATTGAACTGTTGTTTGAACTCATAGAAACTATTGAAGAAAACAAAGTTTCTTTAGAAGATTTAATAGTTCAAACAAAATCTAAGATTCTTGATCTTGCTGTTCGTGGTAAACTTGTTCCTCAAGACTCTAGTGATGAACCAGCTACTACATTGTTAGAACAAATTAGAAAAAGGAAAAAATCACACAAACAAACTTCTGATACATCTCATTATCCGTTTGAAGTGCCAAAAAATTGGTTGTGGTGTAATTTTTCGGATTTGTATATATTAATCTCTGGAAGAGATTTGGATAAAGATGAGTTTAATGATGTTGGATTTGGTATACCTTATTTAATCGGTGCAAGTAGTTTAATCAATAATCAATTTGAAGTAAATAGGTGGACAACTACACCTAAAGTATTATCAGAAAAAGATGACTTATTGATTACGTGTAAGGGAACAGTTGGAGAGTTAATCATAAATGATATAGGGAAAGTTCATATTGCACGGCAATTTATGGCAATTCGTTCAATCGTAAAAATCAAAACAAAGTTTACAAAATACTTTTTTGAATATTCAATAGAAACAATAAAAGAAAGAGCTAAAGGCGTCATCCCCGGTATTAGCAGGAAAGACATATTAGAAATTTTTATACCTCTTCCACCCCTTGCTGAGCAAAAACGTATTGTTTCTCAAATTGAAAAAATCTTTGCTCAATTAGAAATAATAGAAGATTCATTAAAAGCGTAGAATTTGTTTCTACGCTTTTAATATATACTACCACGTAACTATTCTATCTACAATGCTTTGTTGCTCTGTAGCTGTTCTACGCAAATAGATACGCGTGGTTTCAATGCTTTCGTGTCCCATCAAATCTGCTAACAGTGCAATATCATTGAATTTTTCGAGAAAGTTTTTTGCAAATCGATGTCGAAATGAGTGTGGATAAATGACTTTTTTATTCAATCCATATTTTTCTGCAAAATATTTCAGTTGCTGAGCAATACCTCGTGCTGAAATTCTATCACCAAAACGATTTAGAAAAATATAGCCTGATGAAATTTTATTTTGCTTCAACCATTTAGTAGCTTCATCTCTAAGTCTTTTAGGAATATATAGACGCCTTATTTTGCCACCTTTTGTGTACATGTCTAAATAACCTATTTCAACATGTTCTGCTTTGATTTGAAGCAGTTCACTTACGCGAGCACCGGTTGCACCAAGGAACCAAACAACAAAATGCCATTCAATATACCCGTCACTTTTTAGTTTTGATTTTAAGAACTTGTAATCAGCATTACTCACAACGTTCTCAAGAAAACTTTTCTGCTGAATCTTGATAAATTTTAGTTTTAATTTTTCCTTGTTTGTAAATTCAAGATATTTGTTAAGTGCTTGAAGTCTCAAGTTCACTGTTTGTGGTTTAAAATGCTCTACTAGATATCCTTTATAAGCCAATAGATTTTCTTTGTCAATTTTCTCATATTGAGAAGTAAAATAATTGACAGTCCATACATAAGACCTTACTGAACTTTCTGAAAGGTCATTTTTCTCTAGAAATTTTTGAAATTTTGTTACCATATTCTTTATTATTTAAAAGTTTACGGTAACAATAACGATTACATTAATTAATTGCTTTCAAGCTATCTAATATTCTATCTAATGTTTTGAAAGTATCTTCAATTTTCTCGACAATCCGTTGCTGTTCAGCTAAAGGTGGAAGAGGTATTTTTATCTTTGAATATTCAGAAATCCAATACCTTTTATGAGTATTACCTGCAAGTCGTGTGATACTTATAAAAAAAGCTATGTATTTAATATTAGCTATGTCTTTTCTTGCTCGAAGAATTTTCATTGCAGAAGATTTTACTTTGAACTCAAAGTCAACATATTTTGAACTTGTTGTAAAGTCGTCAAAAATAATTACAGGTAAATCTTTATAAACTCCTTCCTTTTCATTCGTATATCCGATAATAAAAGACTTTCCTGCTGTTAATACAGGGATAGAATAAGTGTCTGAGTATTCTGTACTTTTGACTATATACTTTGTAGGTTGCTCATATTCTAGCACACTATTTAATTCAATCCATTCCCAACTCTTTGGAATTTTAAATGGATAATGAGATGTATCAGAAGAAGCTTTCTTAATTCCTAACCGCTCTAAAAGCGTTGAAGCAGGTTCATCTTCGGGATTTTGCGGAACAAGCTTACCTTTTATTGCGAGTTCAAGGACTTTCGACTTGGTCTGATTGACAAACTGTTCTAAACTCAATTGATTCTCATTAATCCTATCGATTAAAACAAATAGAGAATTAATTTTTGAGGAAATACGTTTTTGTTCGTTTAGGGGTGGCAAGGGGAATGGTGCATTTTCTCCATCATAAGTTCCTAATCTAGGCATCTTAACACCATAACAACACTCAGCTGTATAATCCAAAAAATAATTAGACATTAATACATATCTTGCATACTCAGGCACAACAAATCCATTAAAATCCAGAGGTAAAATTTCTGTAGTACAATATCCTTTTTGGTCGGCAATTAAAACCTTATTTAAATACGTTCTTAGTTTGCTATACAGCACATCTCCCTTTTTAAATACATTCCTTGTACTTTTGCTGTCTTTTTCAATTTTACATACTCGTTTTAACAATTTCCCTGAATCCTTTTCAATATCTTCCAAGTCCAAAACCCATGCATTGTCATTAATTTGTGTAGGATTAGCTTTTTCACTTTTTCCATACTCACAAAGAAGCCCTAATCTACACCACTCCCAGCTTTCCGGTACCTCAAAAGGAACTTCCTTCTTATAATGTGACTTAGCCGAATTTTAAAACAGTAAAACTCTTAGGAATAATGAAATCGGGATAAAAGTTTTTGGGAATAATTGAAAAATATTCTCTATCGTTCTACAAATTTTGCAGACTTTCATTAAAATGCGGACACGTCACACAAAACAAAACGCTAAAGCATTGTCTATGAATGCTTTAGCGTTATTTACAGTACCCAGAGCCGGAATCGAACCGGCACAGGTTGCC
>JAAYPC010000227.1 GCA_012519985.1 Fibrobacter sp. | reverse complement strand
GCAACTAAAGCACCGATCTGCAGTCCGGTATAAAAAATCGGTTCCCCTCTTCAAGGTGAATCCGGATAATGGATTATTGGATGTATACTACCGACTAAAACCAGTGCAAAATGTCAATTCTTTACCTGACAAGACAGGCCCGGTTGGCTGTGCTCTCTTCTTCAACCTGAACACGGTTTGGGTCTCAGGTCAAAAATCCTAAATCTTTTGCCGTATTCTGCACCGAAGAATTCGCATAGCAATAGACACATCCATGAGCACAGGTATCATACCTGCCAATGTCCTTGCTCACCAGGCAGCGGCACAAACTGCGCTGACCACTGTCTTTCAAACCCGCTCTGAAGCTAAAGGTTTCATTGCCAAAAACATCTTTTTCTATATTCAATCCTAAAAATTCTCTCAGCTCAGGGTCATCACCGAAATTCTGCGCTACAACTATCGGATCGATACAGCTTCCGTTGTGAATACCATAATCTGACAAGTCAATCTGCTCAGCACAGGATACCACCTTCATGCCCCAGCCTTGCGACAGTTTTCTCAATCCTTCACCGATTTTTTTAACACTCTTCGAATCAGGATCTCTTATCACCAGACCAGCCTTTTTAAGATTTCTGTCCACTTTTGCATAACGGGAGAGAAAGCTGACTGTAAGCCGTTTTGTAAAACCAGCCAATCGATTTCCGATCCGTTCTATTCTTCCCAGAATTTCTTCGGGTGTGATGGTGCCTGTCAGAATAATCGGATCGAATCGCCAGAAAACCTTCTCTGGGCCAATCCGTCTGGATAAACTCCTGAAATTGCAGATCCTCTCATCCAATGAAGGTACATGAAGCTCCAGTCTTTCTTTTTCATAGTCATTCAGGGTCATCTGGAAAAAGTATCTGATCTTTTTTCCCTCGATTTCGCTTAAAAGAGGAATAATCGGAGAAGGATTTTTGGTCCAGAATGCAATAAAACGGCATTTCTGAAATGATACATACTGAGGCTTACCGCTAAAAGGATTGATCCATTTAACATAACCTTTATTGAGCCGCTCCATAAACCATCGTGAGTAAAACGCCGGAATATCGGTAGCTCTGCTGGCAGAAATGATTAACGGGGCGATCCCATCAACCACTTCCCCATCATCCTTTTTTATTTTTACCTTTTCCCATCCTCTAAATGCCATATTTGATCCAGATAGAATATCGAATAACGAAGGACGAATTTCGAATATCGAAGTAAAAGAAATCAGAACCTCTGAACTTTGAACTCGGAAATAATGCCGTAACGAATATCAAAGTAAAAAAAAGATCAGAATCCACTAAATCCCTGGCCCCCCGAAAGTCACCCGATGTACATCTGGAGACTTTTGGACCGGAAAGATCTAAACCCCATCGGATTTCCACCCAGTAACGTTACGGGATCCTAAAGTCCCCCTTCGGGGGATTAGGGGGCATCCCTAGGGAGACTCGAATTTTCTAATTTAGTATTTAGTATTTCGAACTTATATGAAAATACTTGTAATAAATCCTTATGTAACCGATTTCAAACTCTATGATGAATGGATGCATCCGTTGGGCTTGTATTTCCTGATGGATATACTGAGAAAAAACGGACACTCGATCAGCTATTTCAACTGTTTACAGAGCTATAGCTCATCACCCAGAAAACATGGAACTGCCAGCTTTAATTTCACTGAGATCTCTAAACCAGCTTTATACAGTAATATTAAACGCAAGTACAAGCTTTACGGGAAACCAATCGGGGAGTTTCGGGATTTTCTGGAAAGAACTCCAGGACCAGATCTTATCTGCATTGGCAGCATGATGACTTACTGGGCTCCGGGAGTACTCGAGACAATTAAAATCATCAGAGAAAAATGGCCGACAATTCCTGTAGTGGTAGGAGGAATTGCTTCACGGCTGATACCACAGTTTTTCAAGCGGCATTTTGACAAAAATTGTTTCATCGGTGAACTTTCTGATCCCATGACTCTGACTCTGCTTGAAATAAAAGAGAGGCCGGAACCCTCCTTTTTGACCGCTTTCAAAGAGTTACGCAAACCGATAAATCATGGTCCGGCTCTGCTTTCTCTGGGATGTCCAATGAGATGCAGCTATTGCGCCTCAAAGATATTGCAGCCCTCTTTCCATTATCGCCCTGTAGAACTGATTCTCCAGGAGATTGAATTCCTGATCGAAAAATTCGGGGTTTGCGATTTTGCCCTTTACGATGATGCACTGCTTTATAATCCACAGAAAGTATTTATTCCTTTTCTCAGGAAAATAATCGAACGTAAATATAAGATCCGTTTCCATACACCAAACGGCATGCATCTGCGATTTATCACCGAGCCGCTCCTGAACCTTATGACAGAGGCCGGCTTTACCACTTTCAGGTTTGGTTATGAGAGCGGAGACAAAAAATACCTTCAGGACACCTCTGCAAAGGTAAGCTGCAATGAGCTGGAAGACAAGATCGGGTTAATAAAAAAGTATTGCTCAGATAAGGATACCGGAGTGTATATGATGGGAGGGTTGAGGAACCAGACTCCTCAACAGATGCTAAACGAGATGGATTATGTGGGATCGATGGGTATAAAAGTAAAGCCGGTTTTTATCTCGCCTGTTCCTGGAACATCGCTTTACCAGTATTATCTGAAACAATTCCCTCTTCTTGAAAGAGATCCATTGTGGCATAACGATTCCTATTTCATCACCTGTCTTCCTGACTGGAGCGCAGACGCAATTGAGGCTGTAAGAGAAAGAGCAAAAAATATCAATTACTGTTTATAAAGAGATTGCCTGTTCAATGAGCCCTGAAAGGGCGCTCTAGCTTAGCACCGGGCAACGCCCGGTGAGAAAAACCAAGTTTCTATATCTGCACACCGGTTACCTCAGACGGAAACTCAAGTTTCTATATCTGCTCATCGATTACCTCGGGCGGAAACTCAAGTTCCTATATCTGCACACCGGTTACCTCGGGCGGAAACTCAAGTTCCTATATCTGCACACCGATTACCTCAGACGGAAACTCAAGTTTCTATATCTGCACACCGATTACCTCAGACGGAAACTCAAGTTCCTATATCTGCACACCGATTACCTCAGACGGAAACTCAAGTTCCTATACCTGCTCATCGATTACCTCGGTCTGAAACTCAAGTTTCTATATCTGCACACCGATTACCTCGGACTGGATTTAAGACCAGCCTAAATTAGAAACTTTCATCTGTTTCTTGCACACTGCGCATTACATCATGGTATTGGGGTAAAGCTATTTGGATTGAGAATTGCCAAAACTGATTTTTGTCGATTTTTATATTGTGCTTACAACAAACCTTACATATATTGATTGAGTCAATACCATTAATCATGCGACATCTTTATGCTCCGCTTCAGTCGCATTTTATTACTCACGTCTGACTTTCTTACATGGAGGAATTCTATGATCAAAAAAATTACCAAAAAGGTTTTCAACTATTACTGGAAAACTCTGGCTTCGATGGTTTCCAGAGTGCTATCCACAGTGAAGACAAAATCAACTCCTTCCGAAGCACTTGGCAAAAACCTTGAGAAAAGCGAAGAGGCTCTTGCTGCTTTAAACAATGCCATAACCAGGGTTCGAAGGAATGAATTTACAATTCAGGCCAATGCCGCTGATGCAAATCGGGATGCGCTCTACCGTGCCCTTGCCCTGAGGCTGGAGTCCGACCTGTTATGCTATTACAATCCACAGGTTCAGCAGTCTGCTAAAGAATTATACGAAATCATTGTAAATATTGGCCGAAAACCAAAATCCAGTAACAATGACGAGTCAAACCAACTGGCAAACCTGTTCAAAAAGTTCGATGAACGGTTGGAATTGTTCAGAAACAATTCTATAGAAGATATCTACAACAATCTGAAAATAGCAGAAAGCGAATTTCTGGATATTCAGGAGAAAGTCATTGTAAACTATAAGGAAAAAAAGATTATTCCAAGTGTTAGAGAGGCTGCGGATAACCTGATAGATCAGATCAACGAAAAGCTTTTCTCCCGGCTTAACATGGAAGCCGAGGATAAACCCGGTCAGTATGATGAAGCAATCGCCCTGATAAATGGAATAATCGAGAAAACTGAAAACGTTCAGCGTGCAAGAATCGCCCGCAACGATTCTACCGATGAACCGGTCGAGACACCCCAGGAAAATGAGTTACAGCAGGTCTGACAATCATATTAATATCGGTGAATCTGTCGCTGTAATCGGAGCATAAGAACCACCTCCTTTGGCATTCGGGATTCAGATTGGAGAGCACGAAATGTCAGAGGAGGCCTTATAACTCAGGTTAAGGCCAGTAGTGTCTGGTTAATTTTACGAAAGATCACTGTGTCCCAAATAAATCACAACTTACAAAATCCAAAATCCCAAACAATTTTCCAAATTACAATGATATAAATTCCAAACCGGAACAGGAGTATGAATGAAGAATTCGAGATCCGAAATCCGAAATTCGAAACAAGATAGAGAACTCCATTCCTGTGAATTTCAACTATTAAATTCTCTTGCAAGATCCCTTGCCAGCGTTGCTCTGGCCTTTTCAAGAAATTCATAAAGCGGCTTTTGTCGATAATCCGGATAAGTCCAGGAAAAGAAACGATATTTCCCTTTTCTATAATGAAGAGTTTCTTCTCCATAGATGCCTTTGCCCAGATACAGTCTGTGATAAAAATCTTTGGTGGTAACAAGAACAAATTTATCTCTGGCCAAATACCCCGGATCGATGTTTACGATCCGTTTTCCCTCAACAGAGAATTGCTGTTCGATACTGTTGGTGAAAAGCTTTATATCAATGAGTCGCTCTCTGTCGATCAGAGAGCTGTAGTTGTAGTAATATTTCATTAAAGAAGGCCCCATCTCATCGCTGTAGTATTCAGACCATGAGAAAGGAATTGGTCCGTAGCTGTATTCCTGCTTACCGAACTTGTGATCAAGGATCTTTATAACATTGTCGAGATCTATTGAAAGTGGATTATAAGTAACTGCTATAACCAGTTTTACAGGAAGAGGAACTGAAGGGATGCCCATAAAAAAACACCTTTAAAAAGCCGAAGCACTATTGATATATTTCAAACAAAAAAGGGTACCTGTAAAAAATAGCATGCGGCAAAGCGGATATGAGTTTTTTGTCAGATCAGAGCACCTACATGAGTCTTGACTGGGAATGGGGCTGGTTGTAGTTTTTATCTCTTCGAAATACGACCGATTTTCGGACAGAAAAAGTGTGCCTTCAAAGCTATATCACGACCGCTAAAATGGGAGACATAATTGTCCAGGCGATTTACATTCAAAGGTGGTATTCATCCACCGCACAGCAAAGCTCAGACAGCGAGGCTGTCTATTGAAGTATTCCCTGCCCCCGGCAAGGTAATTATTCCATTACAACAGCACATTGGTGCACCTGCAAAACCGGTGGTTAAACGCGGAGACCGGGTGAGTATTGGACAATTGATAGGTGAAGCAGGTGGATTTGTATCCGCTCCTGTGCACTCATCGGTGTCCGGAACGGTTCTTTCGGTAGGTCCCTTTCCCCATCCAATGGGTAAGCAGGTTATCGGGGTAGAAATAGAAAACGACAGCGCTGAAGAAAAACAGTTGCTTAGCCCGCTGAACAAACCATGGAGAGAAGCTGCTCAAGGTGAGCTGATTCAGATGGTTCAGGCTGCCGGAATTGTGGGAATGGGAGGAGCAAGTTTTCCCACTCACGTAAAATTATCGCCTCCCAGCAACAAGCCTATCGATGTTCTGATTATTAATGGAGCGGAATGTGAACCCTATCTTACTGCAGATCATCGTTTGATGCTTGAGCGTACAGAAGATCTTCTTACCGGAGTGCTTATTCTCAAAAAAATACTGGGTGCAAAGAAATGCTTTATCGGCATTGAAGAGAACAAACCTGATGCCATCAAACTGGTTAATAAGCTGCTCTCTGATAGTCTTTACAAAGATGTGACTTTGGCCAGACTTGGTGCGAAATACCCTCAGGGGGGTGAAAAACAGCTTATCAATGCAGTGACCGGTCGCCAGGTGCCATCAGGTGGTCTTCCGATGGATGCTGGTTGTGTAGTTCAGAACGTAGGTACTGCAGTGGCTGTGAGAGATGCTATCCTTGGCGGAATTCCATTATATGAGCGTGTGGTGACAGTGACTGGGCCAACTGTAAAAAATCCTAAAAATCTGCTGGTTAGAATCGGGACCCCCATTCGATTGCTTCTGGAAGCATGTGAGGTGGATTTCAAAGCTACCCAAAAAGTAATCATGGGTGGCCCAATGATGGGAATAGCACAATCGGATCTGGATGCTCCGGTCATCAAATCGACTTCAGGCCTTTTGGTTTATGATAAAGTACAACCTGCAATCAGAGAATATCCCTGCATTAACTGTGGACGGTGTGTTGCTGCCTGCCCGATTCATCTGGTTCCATCAAGGCTTGCCAAATTTATCGAAAAAGAAAGTATAGATGAGGCAATGGAATGGAATATCATGGATTGTATGGAGTGCGGTTCCTGCACATATGTTTGTCCCTCAAAGATTAATCTGGTGCACTATGTGAAATTGGGTAAATTTCATGCTCAAGCCAAACGTGCGGCAGCCACAAATAAATGATTTTCACAAGGGATCGATATAAAAATGATAAATCAGACCATCACAAAAACTGAAAACGGTGAAAAGAAACTGGCAAGCGGTGTTGAGAAAGCTAAGTTTCAGCTCAATTTATCATCATCACCTCATATCAGGCACCCAGAAACCGTTCCTGATATTATGCGTTGGGTGGTAATCGCGCTATGCCCTGCATTAATTGCCTCTTTACTGTTTTTTGGCTGGCGGGCGATATTTCTGACCTGTGTTTCTGTGAGCTTCGCGGTATTAACCGAATTCATTATTACGCGATTAACAGGGAAGCCGAAATCAGTGGGAGATTTCAGCGCTGTAATCACCGGAATCCTGCTTGCCTTTAATGTCTCCCCCATTCTTCCCTGGTGGATGATGGCTTTGGGTTCCATATTTTCGATTGGTGTTGCCAAGATGGCTTTCGGAGGACTGGGCTCCAACTTTATAAATCCAGCCCTGGCGGGACGGGCATTTCTGATGGCTTGCTACCCGGCTGCCATGACCAGTTGGAGCGCTCCTCAGGGAATAATCAAAGGTACACTTTCCGGATTTGATGGAATGACAAGTGCCACACCTCTGGCCTTCTTTAAAACAGCCGTTAGAGATGGCAGTATTGCTAATCTCAATTTCCAGGATGCGCTGATGAACCTGTTTGTTGGAAATGTAGGTGGATGTATAGGAGAAACATCTGCAATTGCCCTTCTGATCGGAGCCATAATCCTGTGGCATAAAAAGATAATCGGATTCAGAATCCCTTTCATTTATATAGGGACAGTATTTCTTCTTTTCTGGCTTTTCAACGGAACCGGAAATCTCCTTTCCCAGACAGCTATCGCAATCCCGCTATTTCAGATTCTTTCGGGTGGGCTTTTTCTGGGTGCTTTCTTTATGGCGACCGACATGGTTACTTCTCCGATAACTCCTGGCGGGAAAGTTTATTTCGCCCTGGGATGCGGGATTCTGACCTTTATCATAAGAAAATTTGGCGGATATCCCGAAGGGGTTTCCTACTCCATACTTATCATGAACCTTTTTGTTCCTTTGATTGAAAGATACACCAGACCGTCAATTTATGGAAAGGTGAGAAAACGTGGCTGATATCATTAAATTAACGGTTGTCCTCACTATTGTTTCATTAACTGCAGCACTGGCAATCGCGTTCACAAACTCTAAAACCAAAGACCGGATTCTGGAGCAGAATCAGATTGCCGAAAAGAGCGCTCTTGAGCAGATAATGCCCCAAAACAGTGAAATAACTGAAATGCACTGCAGCACTGCAGGTTGTCCATCACAATACTGGATTGCCAAAAATGAAAATCAGACGGCTTATGCTTTTAAAATCTCCAGCAGAGGATACGCTGGTGATATCCATTATCTGGTTAGTGTTACAGAAGATGGTAAAATAATGGGGATGAGCATTCTTGAACAATCGGAGACTCCAGGTTTAGGAGCACGAGTCTCAGAGAGCATCTCCAAGAAGTATATCTGGAATGGTTTATTTGGTAAAAAAGAGGAAGGTCTTCGGTGGTTCACCAAACAATTCGAAGGAATTGATATCAATAAAGCGATTGCAATTGATAAAACAACTGGCGAGTGGCATAAACTGGACAATAATAAACGCAGTGAACTTCTATCACAGAACAGTGTAACTGCAATAACCGGCTCCACAATTTCAACCAGAGCTATAACCAACGGACTTGAGAAACAGGCCCGTGCTTATCTGAATGCTTTACAGGGAAGTTAATATGCTCAAAGAAGAACTAAAGCGAGGAATAATCACTGAAAATCCGCTCCTGATTCTGGTGCTGGGACTGTGTCCTTCACTGGCAACCAGTACTTCTGTTCAAAATGGTTTTGGAATGGGAATGGCGGTGACATTTGTGCTGGCTTGCTCAAATGTCATAATATCGATCGTTCGCAAAGGAATTCCCGGGAAGGTTCGAATTCCCTGTTTTATTGTAGTAATTGCTACTTTTGTGACTATGGTGCAGTTACTTATGAAATCTTATCTCCCCGCTCTTGATAAGCAATTGGGAATATTTGTGCCCCTGATAGTGGTTAACTGTATCATATTGGGTCGGGCTGAGGCTTATGCATCAAAAAACAATCCGTTAAAATCCTTAATTGATGGCATAGTGATGGGTTTAGGATTCACAGCCTCACTTTGTATTCTCAGCATTATCCGGGAGATTTTAGGAAGTAACAAACTGCTGGGCCTGAATTTTTTCCCTGGATATGATCCAATGACGGTTTTTATTCTGGCACCCGGAGGATTTTTCACCATTGCTGCAGTCATGGCGCTTGTCCGGTATCTGGGTAATCGCAGAAAGGATACAAAAGCATGAATAATATTGCCAATATTATTTCAATTTCCATCGGTGCAGTATTCATCAACAACTTCATTCTCTCCAAGTTTCTGGGTTTATGTCCTTTTTTTGGTGTATCCAAGAAACTCTCCAGTGCCACCGGAATGGGAATGGCAGTCGTTTTTGTGATGGCAATAGCTTCCAGCTTTACCTGGGTGATAAACCGGTTTATTCTTATTCCGTATGATGTGGCATACCTGCAAACAATCATCTTCATACTGGTAATCGCAGCACTGGTGCAATTGGTCGAAATGGCTCTGCAGAAATATTCTCCATCATTATATGAAGCGCTGGGGATCTATCTGCCCCTTATTACCACTAACTGCGCTGTGCTTGGAGTAGCACTGATTAATACCGGAGTAAACACTTTTACCGGTGAACCTTATACTTTCTTTGAGAGTCTGTTAAATGGTGTGATGTCAGGAGTTGGATTCATGCTGGCATTGCTTTTAATGGCCGGTTTAAGGGAGAAGCTGGAATTTTCCAATATCCCAAAAGGACTGGAAGGACTTCCTATAGCTTTTATTACAGCGGGACTAATGGCCTTGTCATTTCTGGGTTTTGCCGGTCTAAACTTCTTCTCGCCTGTTGGAGGATGATGTGGAAATTTTGATTCCTTTAATCATAGTAGGTTCTATTGGTGCATTCCTCGGTCTCGGTTTAGGGATTGCCTCCAAAAAGCTTTTTGTACATGTCGATCCCAGAATACCAATGATTCTGGATGTTCTTCCCAATGCAAATTGTGGGGCCTGCGGATACGCTGGATGCAGTGGGTTTGCAAAAGCAGTTGCAGAAGGGAAAGCCGCACCTAATGGATGTATTCCGGGAGGAGCAAAATGTGCGCATGCTATAGCAGATCTGCTTGGTGTAACTGCTTCTGCCGAAGAGCCACAAATCGCAGTGGTGCATTGCAAGGGTGGTCGTAAGGAAGCTGCGGAAAGGGCGATCTATAATGGAATCCAGGATTGTAATGCGGCAACAATAATCGGTAATGGTTCTAAAATTTGTCAGAACGGATGCCTGGGATTAGGAACCTGCGTAAGGTCTTGTCCCTTTGATGCCATTTTCATCAATGATAACGGGATTGCTGAAGTTGATCCTGAAAAGTGCACCGGTTGTGGCAAATGCGTAAAAAGTTGTCCAAGAAAAATTATCTCTTTAATTCCTAAGGTACATAAGATTTTCCTGGCCTGTTCCAATCGTGACAGAGGTGCTAAAGTTAAAAAGTACTGTTCTGTTGGTTGTACAGCCTGTACTTTATGTGTAAAAGCTACACCCTCTGGTGCGATTACCATGGACAATAATCTTCCTGTGCTTGATTATTCCAAAGAGGAAAACTTTATCACTGCAGCCTATAAATGTCCCTCAAAATGCTACACCGATTTGGTGAAAAAGCGTTCAAAAGCCAATATCGATACCAACTGTGACGGATGTGGATTGTGTATTACCGTTTGTCCGGTCCCTGAAGCAATAACCGGAGAAAAAGGGAAGCGTCATGTTGTAGATAAGGAAAAATGCATTGGCTGCGGGAACTGTCTTCATATCTGCCCCACTCATGCAATTACTTTATGGGGAACCGGCTTACAGCCAAAACAGGCACGAATGGCCTGATTTAAGCAGGGATAGACTACCCTGCTTAAACTTGCATCATGCCATAAAAACCGAGTATTTGGTCTCTTTTCTGCCTCCAGGTTGCGTATATTTTCTCTATTAAAGAACTTTAGCAAAAAAAATGGCTGATCCGTGATTTACGGGTACTTTTTTTTGCTACATTACCTGAATCTCTTAACTCGCATCAATTCAACAGCTAAGCGATACACTACAATAACTTGGGCAAATTTTACATTGACATACAACCCATTGGTGATTATACTTTAATACATATCTGACTCACACTGGTAATTAACCACTAATCAGGAGATCAAGATGCAATTTCTAAAAGTGTCCTGTACGCGGTGTTCTCATTATCAGCAATGTTCACAGAAAACCAGATTTTTTGTCAATTATTGCGGTTCCAATAGTAAGAGATTGGAGGAAGAGATCCGGAGTGCAGTAAACGAATGCAGAAACCGCAGAGGGTCTCTTTTCACCCAAGGAATAAAAGTACAGCTTCAGCCGATAACATCCAGACAGACAGTATTGGGATAAGTAACTCCCGATCAATTTGCGCTTATCTGCGGGATACTTCATATTGTGGATTGATCCTCTATCAGATCTAATAAACAAATCTCATAGAGAGATCCTATACTCTTATAGAAGAACCGCAGATCATTTCAGGATCTCTTTTCACCACAAGGACATCCGGGCATGCAGCATTGGGGTAAGTAACACTAATAAATTTGCACTTATCAGTATACCATGATATAATTTACCGCTGTAAGAGGAATTTAATTGTCACAGTTTTCGCAATAACATTTTTTCATGCTTACAGGGTTATTGGTGAGAGAAAATCTCTGCTTTTTTTTTCGCATTTTCATAGGCTGCGGTATACTTCTTATAATCACGGGTTGTGCCTCTACCAGATACTCCAATAGATTTTCGGCTGATAAATCCGATTCTCTTAGCATCACTGTCAGTACAGAAGAATCGCAATTCATTTCAGATGAGTTTGACAGTATCGGCAATGCAGCAGAGCTGATCAATGCTGCAAGAAAGCTCTGCGATGAGAAAAATTATATTGGAGCAGATTCCGTCCTAAAAATCGTCATCGAGAGTGTTGGGCTGCTAAGTTCCGATTCGATCTCCTTTGAGACCTCATTAAACGATATCGTAGAAATTTACACCGAAATCATGCCTGAGGAATTTCAGGTCCCCGAAGAGATCATAACACTGGTCAATGAGCAGAAGATGTATAAAGCTCTGGATTCGGTCAGTTTTACTTCTGACAGTTCTTTCATGCAGAGTCTGCTTTGCGGGAAATCGACCTCTTATAATATGCCTGTGGTATGGAATGAACGTGTTTTACGTGCTACCTTTTATTACCATAATAACCGCAAGACCACTATTGATCACTGGATTCCCCGGGCCAGTCAATATCTGGGCTTCATGAAAAAAATCATTACAGAGCACGGCCTTCCTGAAGACCTGGCATACCTTCCTCTGATCGAAAGCGGTTTCAGGCCTAAAGCCTATTCACACGCTCATGCATCGGGTATCTGGCAGTTTATTCCATCCACCGGTAAAATTTATGGATTGAGAAATAATTACTGGTTGGATGAGAGACGTGATCCGTTGAAAT
This sequence comes from Fibrobacter sp., assembly GCA_012519985.1. Classification (GTDB taxonomy): domain Bacteria; phylum Fibrobacterota; class Chitinivibrionia; order Chitinivibrionales; family Chitinispirillaceae; genus JAAYPC01. The sequence continues at coordinate 39,564 of JAAYPC010000227.1, read as the reverse complement.
CGACTGTTGCTGCAGCCCGCTATCTTAAAAAACTTTACGAAGAGTTTAATGACTGGCATCTGGCCCTTGCTGCTTATAACTGTGGTGAAGGCGGACTTAGCAGGGCGATTAACCGCAGTAACAGCAGAAATTACTGGGATCTGAATCTTCCTCGTGAGACGATGAACTATGTTCCGCTTTTTCTTGCAGCACTTACTATAGCGAAGAACCCCTCCTGTTTCAATCTGGACCATCCTTCAGATACTGCTACTTTTATATTTGATACTGTAAGAATCAGCGAATGTCTGGACTTAAGAGATATTGCAGAAGGAACCGGCATTGATTACGACACTTTGCGCAAATTTAACCCTCATATTCTTCACTGGTGTACACCACCGGACATGAGCGATGTACTTCTCTATCTTCCCAGGGGCTATTCTCAGACTTTCAAAGATTTTCATGCATCCATTCCAGATTCCAAAAAAGTTAAGTGGTACAGGTATAAGATACAAAGAGGGGATAATATTGGCAGCATAGCCAGACGCTTCAAAGTGCCGGAAGAACCGATCAGATCCATAAACCGATTGAAGAACAACCAGATTATTGCAGGCAAATACCTTTTTATCCCCATACCTGTAAACAGGTCCAATCCTGGTGAGGGAATTAGTGAACAGGTAGTTAAAAAGCAGATACCTTCAGAAGATCCTCTGATAAAAAACGGGCAGAAGATCACCTACCAGGTCAAAGCTGGAGATTCAGTGTGGAAAATTTCAGAGCTTTTTGGAGTCTCTCCTGATCAGATCTGCAGATGGAATAAATTAAGTGATGATGCCGGAATACGGGTCGGTCAGATATTGACTTTTTACCAGAGTCCGGCCAACTCACCGGGAAAAAAGAGCCAAAAGTCCACACTCGCTGAAGGGCACATGGAGTACAGGGTTCAACCTGGAGATACTCCCTCCTCAATTGCCCGGAAATTCGCAATGAGTATCGATGAACTGATTCTGCTGAATGATCTGGACACTAAAAAGCCGGTAATTTACACAGACGGTATCCTTATTGTAAAAAAGAGAACGGATACAGTCTCTCAGAGTAAACCATCTCCTCAAAAGCCATTGGCAGAAAACAGAGGAATGAGATATCAGGTTTCTGCAGGAGAAACGCTCTATGGGATTGCCCGACTTTTCTCGATTTCGGTTCAGGAGCTTCGAATTCTGAACAATCTTTCCGAATCATCTGTTATCAAGGCTGGAGACACCCTGCTAATTCCATCTAATTCCTCAATAAAATCATCCGTTATGGAATCTTCTGTAGTATTTTATGAAGTCAAACAGGGTGATAATCTCTGGAGAATAGCAAACTCGTTTGGGATTTCGGTGCAGAATTTATATAAACACAACAATTTGAATTCCGATTCGGTACTGATGCCTGGGGATATTATAAAAGTCGTTCGAGCAGGTGAGATGTGAAAAAGCTTCAACGCATTTTAATAGTAATAATAATTCTTTTACCTGTGATTTTAGGTCTGGTGTTTTTAGCCGGAGCTCCTGCCAGGATCACCCCATCTGCTTCATTTAAAAGACTGGGGTTAGTGCGAATCGAAGGGATTATTCTTAATTCTGAGAGTATTGTTAAACAGTTAAGCGCTTTCAGAACCGATAAGAGTGTTGCGGGAATACTGGTAAAAATAAACTCACCTGGTGGGGCAACAGCTCCCTCGCAGGAAATTTATAAAGAGATTTTACGCATAAAGGAAGAAAGCAAGCCACTGGTCGTGAGTATGGGGGATCTTGCTGCTTCCGGAGGCTATTATGTTGCAAGCCCTGCAAGATGCATCTTTGCTGATCCAGGCACCTTGACCGGAAGTATCGGGGTGATTTTAACCGTTCCTATATACAAAGATCTGGCTAACAAAATCGGTATACAGATGAATACCCTGAAGGCTGGTGAATTCAAGGATATCGCAAGTAATTATCGGGTCATGACCGACGGTGAAAAAAAGATCCTCCAATCCCTTCTTGATGACACCCACGATCAGTTTATTGATGATGTTGCCAAAGCCAGAGGGATTGATCGGGATTCAATAAAAAATCTCGCAGATGGCCGAATCTTTACCGGCAGACAGGCTCAGGCATTGGGTTTGGTTGATTCGCTGGGCGGGTACCTGGATGCGCTCTCTTATTTGCGTAAAATTACCGGATCCGGCCCAAATACGCGTATCATTGAAAAATCTGAAAAATTTTCAAACATCAGGGAATGGTTATTGGAATCGGCGGTTCGGATCTTTCCCCAGTTATACACCTATTTTGCTCCATACCGTGCCAGCTATTTGATGAGCTTCGAATGATTTTTCTTTAAAAAGTATCGAATTCTGCAAAAAAAAGCAGATTACTCTGGCCAAATATAGTTGTCAGGAATAATATTAAGTGTTGAAAATTAAGGTAAATAACTGTTACCATACCGTCACATATTTATATCTTGTAAGGAGGAATCATGAGCATTCAGAATCTTTTGGACGAAGTGGAAGTTCTCAAGCAGGAATACGAAAAATTTGAACGTGGTAATAAGTCTGCCGGTACCCGGGCACGTAAAAGCCTTCAAAACATCAAAAAGATTGCTCAGGACCTTCGTGTGGCGATTCAGGATTCCAAAAAAAGCGAAGCTCAAGCAGAATAGAACCATATTAAATAATTCAAAATAAGGGGATTAAATTCCCCTTTTTCATTTGATACAATATTTTTTGTGCCTGCCCGTATTATAACCCTTGTACTCTGATTAATCCTTTATATGCAATGTAAACAGTTAATTAAAATAACCATTTCAACCTATCATCTAAATCTATAATGGTGGTACAGTATGAGTCCTACTAATGGTACAACAATGTTGGAGGTTTCAAACCTTCACAAAAAGTTCGGGTTATTCAGTGCCGTAAAAAACCTGAGCTTTCAAATCCGGAAAGGTGAAATTTTCGGATTTCTGGGTCCTAATGGTGCTGGTAAAACAACCACGATGCGCATGGTAACCTGTTATATTCCTCCATCATCGGGATCTATCCGGGTTGCGGGACTGGATCCATCTGTTTCCAGCCTGGAAGTACGTAGAAAAATCGGTTATCTTCCAGAGCACAATCCCCTGTACAACGATATGACTGTACTGGAATATCTTCAGTTTGTCGGAGAGATTCGGGGGATTAAAGGAAGCCGTCTGCAGAGTCGGATCAATGAATTGTTCAACATCTGCAGCCTAGGAAAAATGTCCAGTCGTCTCATAGGCAACCTCTCCAAAGGATATCGACAGAGAGTTGGTCTGGCCCAGGCATTGATGCACAATCCGGACTTGTTGATTTTAGATGAGCCCATGTCAGGTCTGGATCCCAACCAGATTATTGAGATTCGTAATCTGATAAAGAATCTGGGTCAGGAAAAAACCGTAGTCTACTGTTCTCACATCCTCTCAGAAGTTAAAGCTACATGTGATCGCATTCTTATCATAAACGATGGCCAGATGGTTGCCAGCGGCACCCCTGATGAACTGGTAAACAATGCCGGTAAAGGTAATCGATACCATGTGCGTATCAAAGGAGACCGCTACGAGATAGAAAACAAACTCTCATCCATTTCCGGAGCCACAGGTGTTAATATCCTGGCTGTAGCATCTGAGTGGGTAACAGCTGAAGTGATGGCCTCTCAGGAGGATATCGGAGAAGCAATTTTTAAAGCTGTTGTTGAAAACGGGATGAGTCTTGCAGAGCTTAAACGGGAATCTGCAAGCTTTGAGGAAGTCTTCACACAACTGACAAGGAAATAATCATGGACAACATAATTACCATCTTCAAAAAAGAATTCAAAACATTCTTCGTCTCTCCTATCGCCTACATCTTTATTGTGGTTTACCTGGTTGTCACAAACTTTCTTTTTTTTCAGAGTTTCTTTCTGATAAATCAGGCAGATATGAGAAGCTATTTTGGTTTACTACCCTGGATATTTCTGCTCTTTGTTCCTGCCATTACCATGCGAAGCTGGGCTGAAGAGAAAAAACTTAAAACGCTGGAACTGCTTTTAACCTGGCCTATAAGTGATTTTCAGGTAGTGGCTGGCAAATTCCTGGCCTCTTTCAGTTTCCTTGCAATCACTATCCTTCTCTCGATCTCTGTACCGATTACCGTTTCTTTACTGGGATCACCCGATCCGGGACCAATATTCGGCGGTTACATCGGAGCACTGCTGATGGGAGCAGCATATCTGGCTATCGGACTCTGGATCTCCTCTTTTACTGAGAACCAGATTGTGGCCTTTATTCTTGGTGTGGTGATTACATTTGCTCTCTTTATTGTGGGCAATCCATTTGTCACAATGGCTGCACCCTCCATGCTGGTACCGGTACTGAACTATATCGGACTGGGAAATCATTTTCAAAGCATCGAAAGAGGAGTAATTGATACCAGAGATATTTTGTATTATGTCTCGGTGGTCGGCTTTTTTCTCTTTCTTAATGTACAAACACTTGGAAGCAGGAAATGGGAGTAAACCTATTCTGGAATGGAATTAAATATGGAAGCAAAAAAGATTAAAAATCGCTCTGAAACTCTGATTTTCATACTTGCGATTCTGGGCATACTGGTAGTAGTAAACTACTTCGGAGTTCGCATGTTTACCAGATTCGACATGACAGCGGGCAAGGAGTACAGTATCTCTCCTGCCACTAAAAAAATCCTTAAAAAACTGGACGACATTATCACTATCAAGGTTTTCTTCTCTGAGAACCTACCCCCACATGTCAGCAAGACAGTTACTGATGTAAAAGATATCCTTTCTGAATACAGCGCCTATGCAGGGAAAAATCTCAGAATCTCCTGGGAAGACCCTGCCAAAAGTGAAGAAGCAAAGAATCTGGCCCGCTCATTAGGGATCCCAGAAGTTCAGCTTCAGACTTTTGAGAAAGACAAGGTTCAGGCAATCAAGGCATATCTAGGAATAGGTATTCTTTATGCCGATAAGAAGGAAGCGATTCCGGTTGTTCAGAATCTTCAGAATCTGGAATACGACCTTACCATGGCTATCATGAAAGTATCCAGGTCATCAGTTCCCAAAGTTGCGGTCCTCAAAACTGATACCTTCCCTACTTTACCACCGCAGATGCGAGCACAAATGCCAAACAACCCAGAATCGATGGAAGAGAAACTCTCTAAAGTGCTGGAGCAACTCCGTGCCAATTACGAAGTCAGCACAGTCGATCTCACAAAAGGCACTCCAATTGACTCCTCAATAAAGACTCTGGTTATTCCCGGTGGAGATGCAATGACAGAGCGTAAACTTTTTGAGATTGACCAGTTCTTCATGAAAGGTGGAAATCTTATAGTTCTGGCCGATGCTGTTACTGTCAATCTGCAATACGGCGCTTTTGCAACTGCCTCCGAATCCAAGCTTCTTGATCTTTTAGAATTCTATGGAGTAAGAGTAGAGAAGAATCTGGTTCTTGACGCCTCCTGTTCACAGGTAAGTATACCTCAACAGGTTGGCCCCTTTACCATGAATGTGGCCGTTCCTTACCCCTACTTTGTAAGGCTGGGAGCTGATGGTTTCAAAAAAGAGGTCACTGCAGTTTCAACTCTCTCCGATGTAGTTTTCCCCTGGGCAAGCAGCCTCACTCTTCTGGTTGATCATCAGGAATCGGACTCTTCCGGTGCTGTTTCAACTCAGGATAGTATAAAAGCTACTGTTCTCGCTCGTTCATCTGCAAAAAGCTGGGCAGTATCCGATCGTTTCGATCTCAACCCACAGCAGCAGTGGTCTCCACCAGATGGGAATCTTAAGCAGTATAACCTTGCCGCTTATCTTAACGGAAATTTCAAAAGCTATTTCGCAGGTAAATCTGTGCCTCCTGTAAAATCCGAGGCTGGGGACACTTTGAGCCAGATCAGTCTCAAGCAAGACGCCGAAGATGCCAACCGGGAGATAATTCCCTCCAATACAAACGGGCATCTGGTGGTTATCGGTGATGCGGATTTCATTTCCGGGCAGAATGCCTCAGCTCCAGGCAATACAACAATGTTGTTAAACCTGGTAGACTGGTTATCTCTTGATGATAATCTGATCTCTATCCGCTCGCGGACACTCAAGGATCGCACAATCGAGTCCGACCTCCTTAAGAAAGAATCTAATGCTCCTAACCTTATCCGTCTGGTTAATGTGGTAGGCATGCCATTGCTTGTAGCGATTGTCGGCCTTCTAATTTTCCTCAACAGAAGAGAACATGTTCCGGTAACTGTAGCAACTAACAACAAAACGGAGAATACAGGCAAATGAAAGGTAATAAACTATTCTACGCAGTTGTTATACTGGTTATAGCTGTATTAACTATTATAATAAGTGAAAATCTAAGTAATAAATCACCCTCTGAGAGCGAGAAGAAATTCTTTCCTAAACTGACAGAGTCTTCAATTTCCGCAATCTCAATAAAGGACTCCAACGATTCTGTCAGGATTCGCCGCAAAGGTGATATCTGGGTTGTTGACGCATATCAGACAGCGTCGGCTCCTTCCGGATTATCCATAGAAGGCGATTCGTCCAAACCTGTTGGCAATAGCAAAACCTATCAGGCTGACAGTGCATCCATAAGCTCTGTTCTGGAAAAAGTCCTTAAGATGGAGAAGGGTGTATTAATCTCTGACAATCAGGATAAACAGTCTATCTTCGAAGTGGATAGTGCCAAAGGAACACTGGTGGAACTCTGGGATGCAACCGGAAAAACCATCGGGTCATTCCGTATCGGTAAAAATGGTGCAGACTGGAGCAGTAACTATGTTCGTATGACCGGCTCCAATTCTGTTTATATGGTAGGCGGTTCTCTTCGTTATTCATTCTTCTCTGATCACAAAAGATGGAGAGATAAGACTATCATCAGATTCGATAAATCCACGGTTAAGAGGATTACTCTGATCAGAAAAGATGGCGCTTCTGTTGCTGTCGCCAAAGCCGACACCGGTAATACCTGGAATATCGTGGAACCCACCAAGGGTGTTGCTAAAACCGATCAGATCGATGAAATCCTTAATACTACATATAGTCTTAATGCTTTCGATTTCGATGAATCAGAAGCCAGCGATTCTGCGATGGGTTTTACTAAGCCTGAACTGACTGTGGTGATTGGTTTTCCAAATGATGCCACTAAAAAGATTATTTTCGGGTCTAAAGATGAAAACAGCAGATATCGCGTTCGCACCGATGGGAAAGAACATGTATTCCTGGTCAACGACTACGATTTTGACAAATTGAACAAGGATCTGGAAAAACTGACTGACAAAGAAGCTTCTAAGGACACTTCTGAAGTCTCAAAAGAAAAAAAGTCCGATTCCAAAGCCAAAAAAAAGAAGCAATAGGAGATTTTCAGGACCAAAGCAGATAAGCCTGTACTTCAAAGGTACAGGCTTTTTTTGGGCAAATGATCTGTTAAATTAAGAATACAGCAGCATATAGAAAACTGGTGTAACACAAAAAAAGAAAAATCGTTTGGAAAGATCATCAAAAACTACAAAAAATATGGAAAAAAGAATTGATTGAAGCCGATGATTTGCATAACTGAAAAACAAACCAAGAGAGAAAAATGCAAGTAATCAGGTAATCTTAAAACCTCTTGGCTTGAAAAGATGTCACAAATTATGTCGATGTAATTGAATATCCGATTTCCCTTCTTCTACCCTGATAACACGAATACCTTTCAGTAAAAACACATTTTACAGGATCAAATAAAAATGAATATGAAAAAATGGGTCAATGATATCATAGAAAACAGGAACCGCTCAGTAATGCCAATCATGACCTATTTAGGATTAGAAATCATTAATAAAACTATCACAGATGCGATTACCGATGGTGAGATACATTCTGCCTGCGTGGAGGTATTGAGCAAAAAATACCCTTCAGCAGCATCCACCAGCATTATGGATCTTTCTCTTGAAGCGGAAGCTTTTGGATGCCCTGTGGTCTTTTCCAATACGGAAGTGCCTACAGTAAGCAACAGTATATTACATAGCAAAGACGATGTTTTGTCGCTTCGAATCCCGTCTGTTGGTGAAAAACGCACCAAAGAGAGCCTGAAAGCATTGCGGCGAGCAGTTTCCTGCATCGAAAAACCAGTCTTGGGCGGTATCATCGGACCATTCTCTTTGAGTGGAAGACTTTACGGTATGATCGAAATCATGACTGCCGCCCTGACGGAACCCGAAGTTGTGCATTTGTTACTTGAAAAAGCAACTGCATTCCTGATTCAATTTGCTAAAGCAATAAAAGAAACCGGAGCTAATGGGTTATTGATAGCCGAACCGGCATCCGGATTGCTTTCGCCTGACCAGTGCAATGAGTTTTCCTCTTTTTACGTACGGCAGATAATATCCGGAGTTCAGGATGATTCATTTATGGTGATCTTGCACAATTGTGGTGCAGACCTCTGCCATATTCCAACTATGCTTTCGACCGGGGCTCATGCACTTCACTTTGGTAATAAAATAGAAATCCCTGTTGTTTTACCTGAGATACCAGAGGATGTTCTGGTATTTGGTAACGTCGATCCAGTAAATATTTTTAAAAACGGTACAGTTGCCGAGGTAAAAAACGCAACCAGTCATCTGCTTGAATCAACAACACCCTGGAAGAATTTTGTTCTTTCTTCCGGCTGTGATGTTCCACCTAACACCCCGGTAGAAAATGTAGATGCATTTTATGAGGCTCTTTCAGATTATAACCAGCGATTTTTATAACAATATTCTTAATGAGACATTAATCACATCAAACACCCTGAGAGTGTTATACTCATAAGAACCATCCAGTGAAAATCTTTTTACATTAACACCCAGTCCCCCGGTGATCTTCCATGGGCTCTCCATTGTGGTCTGGATCTCTTTTTGTAATCCTGCCCTCAAAAGAAAGTAGCGGAAAACTTCCTGTTCAACTCCTCCGGCCATTTCCCAGTTTTGTTCTCTGGTAAGAGGAATCTCTCCCTCACCAATCAGAAATGTTTTATACCCAGCCCTGAACGTACCTCCCATATGCAAAGATGCAGCATTGGCTTGAAAATAGGAGACTCCGGTAGAAACGTTTTTCCATTTGGAGATTACTGGCACATCTTTAAGAAGTAATCCGTATCTTATACGTTCTGATAATTCCCACAGTAAACCCAAATCTATTCCTGCCCCAAAGGAGCTTCCGCTGGGAGAATCGGCCATCTTGCCTTTTACTCTGTTACTTGCCAGTTTAAGATTCATACCAACAGAAAAGGGTCGGATAAAGTCCGGAAGATGAGTGAATTTATAGGCAACTGATGAGACAAAATACAATTCTGTAAGCATATGATCTTTATCGGAACTATAAAGCAGTCCCTGACCGAATCCAATCTCCCGTGTAGCTTTATTTACGTATGTAGCAGCGATATTGTCGACACCAAAGCGATATTGATAGGCCAGTACAGCTTCAGGCCCGCTTACCCAAGCCATACCTGCAGGATTGTAAAAAACCCCGTAAGCATCATCGGATGCTGCCACATAAGCATTGGCTAGTGCAGCAGGACGGGCAAACAGAGGTATCTGATCTGCCAAAGATGATATCCCTGCAAGATCATCATCTTTGTATTCTGCATACAGCTTATGCGCGCCACTGTGATCTGCCATATAATTGATCAACCCATAAATCAGGCCGACACCCATGACACCAGCCGTTGACAACAAAAACTTTTTCTCATTATGTACCTTTGGACCATGGTAAATTGAAACTTTCGAAGAATCTGCCCTGGAATTTCCATGCAACCTGGCAATAGCTGTTCTAATAATATCAGACAAACTGACTCCCGGTGCCCCTTCGATGCTTACCGCTTCAATTTTCTGTTTCATAACCACATCGATCAGAGTTAGTTGCACCCCGAACCGGTTATCATCATAGTCGATACTCCCGTAAAGCATGCGATCCATTCCTGCTGTACTTCCTATGTCGATTACGCAGCGAGGGTCACGGCAATGCACTGGAAATTCAACATTGATTTTATTAAACTGCTGTTCCAGAGTATTCTGTAGACAAACCACATAAAACCCCACATCTTGAACACACTTTGTCATTTCCTGATAAGCTTGTTCTTTAAGCTTGTGGGAATCGCCATAGGATTCCGGATATAGTATTCCAATGCTCACTTTACCGCTGTCGGAACCTAATGCAGCCGTATGAACAATCAACGATGCAATCAGCGTTGCCGTTATTGAAAAACCTCTCACAGAATCCTCCACTTTTTATTTCCTGTTATCATCTCATGAGCACTATCTGTTTCATATAGCGTTGCTCTTTGTTATTTGAATCTTTTGCAGAAACCACCACAAAGTATCTTCCGTTTCTGCACATTCTCTCGCCTTTCTCTGCAATAATATTACCCGGTTGAGTCCACACCAGCTCTCGGTTGGTAGTGCGCCCATCCCACCAGAGCTGATAAGGATACTGATTTGCATTTTGGATCTGCATGGCCCATATTGGTTCTCCAGTAATCGTGTAAATCCTCACTTTTACATCCCTGAGCGGTGGACGGTCAGTTTCTATTTTAAAAGAGATACAGGTACCAAACCTTTTCTCTTCAGGACTGATTGTTCTTGGCCACACATAAGGAGAGAATGGGTTAGGTGAAACATCAAGGTATCCTCCCCTGGAGGGCCCTGCGACAATGGAATATTGAGAAAAATGAGAGAGGGCAGCACTGATTTTTTTACCATCAGAACTGACTTTTGAGTTCATTAATGGTTCCCATCTCAAACTATCGGCATTCCAGTAAGCAATAGCGATCTCTCTGGCTCCCCCACTTACCTCTTTCTGGAGCATCTGAGGAATATCCAGAACCAGATTTATACTGTCTCCTGAAGAATCTTCAAATAAAACACCCTGGGATTCTGTTATAGAGAAAGCTGTAGAATCGATCGTTTTCATCTGCCCGGTTCCACGCCTTATCATATTGGTCAATACCTGTGTTTCAATTTCCAGAAGCCCTGTTTCATCTGAAGAAACCACTGCAGGCGGAAATACTATTGAACAGCCACGTAAATTAGATGCAGTATCTGGATGTCCTTTTGAACTTATTAAGAATCTGACCGGAAGTCCCGGATTTTTCGAATCCCCATTATAATACTCGGTTCTTATTGCTGATATCTCTGCAAATATTCTTACCGTTCCACAAAAGTTTTTACCAGGTGTGAATACCCCATCTGCTGTTATCGAACCAGCCATTTCCGGCGAGATAGACCATTTGGGAACTACATTCAATACTGTCCCGCTTTTGTCGCGTCCAATAGCTCTGAACTCTGCCTTATCCTGTCCTGATGTGGTAAGCGGATTTGAACCACCTGCATCGGTTCGTAAGATCTGTAAATTATCCAGATTACTTCCGGAAACCCTGAAAACAACCGATATTGAATTTAAGTTTCCGGCAACTTTTAATTTTGACGTATCGATTATAGCAGTAAGGGTAACCGGAATTGAAAATGCCCGTGTTTTTCCAGTTGTAACTGTAACAGTGGTACCAGTATTTGAACTCAAAACACAACCCTGAGGATCAGTAATTTTCCAGGTAATATTCTGCCCGTTCAAACTGTTGTAAGGTAGAAATGCAGAACTGTAATACCCTTTCAAAGAAAACTGCATGGAGTAAGAAGATGGCAACAACATAGTATCGTCACCAGCAGGTTCTATTTCTATTCTTGTCAGAATCGAAGTATCTGGCAAAACAAATGTTTTATAAACTTCTTTCTGGTAACCATAAATATCTGATTTCCGCCATGCCTGGAAATAGTATTGCATCGTACTACCATCTTTGGGAGGACGTATGCTGAACTGATAAACAGAATCACTTCTGTTAATAGCTTCACTTCTATAACTGCTATTCATTGCATCTTTGTAGAAAATAACAGCAGAATCCATGATTGCTGATGACCGCAAGGAAAGAGTCACTTTACCATCTATTGGAGTAACAGTATCTTTCCTGGAATGTATCACGTTCATTGCTACGGTATCGGTATACGTTGTAGTCTCATCATTTACATTAAATTGATGAAAAGCGAGATCAACAAACGAATCACTCTTTGCATCAATGTTAATCACATAATACCCGGAGCCTGCATTTAACAGTGAATCACGTACAGAAATTGTCTTATGTAATGGTGATTGAACTTTTACCACCCCATTAAAATCTCCAGGAACCACAAACCATTTTATCTTTTTTGAACCAGGTTTCATGTAAATAGCAGCCTGTGAGGGTATCACCTTTCCTTCCAAAACAACAATAGTATCCGGTCCAGCAACACTGTCAAGAACGAATCCGTCCTTTCCAGCAGTTATCGAATATGTTCCATCAGGGATATTTCTGATTTCAAACTTTCCATCGGCTAATGACTTTGAAGACACTATGTTGCCATCACCGGATCTGAGGTTTATCAGCACATTTGAGGGTGAAGTGGAAAAAACGGTACCGCTGATCATTCCAAGACTTTGAATTGTATCGTTGAATGTTAAGGTAGTTTTAAGCTCTGTGGAAAGAGTACATGGTTTGTCCTTATCAGCATATCCTGCAGCAGTGCTTTTCACAACATACAGTTTGCTGCCCTGAAGACTGATACGAAAATCTCCATAGGTTGCATCAGTATTACAGATAAATGTATCCTGGGATTCTACTGCTATAAATTTAACAGCGGCCCCCGAAACTGGTGCAATGACTTCTCTGTCATCGACCCATTTCTTCCCATATACATAGCCACTGACAAGAGATGCTCCTGCATTTAATGTGACAGAAATGTTCTTTGAACTGACTACGTCTATTGTACTTTGAAAAGACGTAAAACCAGTTTTTGATGCTGCAATGGTATATTTACCCGGTTGTACAAAAAATGAGAAGGTTCCGTTCTGAGATGTAGCCGGGATCTCTTCTATTATTCTGCCATCAAATAGAAGTGTCACTTTTGCTCCTAAAACAGGTACTCCTGAAGCATTTCTCACAGTACCGGATAAAGTTACGGGATTTCTGGTCATGGTGATAGTCTTAAACTTGACATTCTCGCCATCATTTACAGTCACTTTCTCTGGCAGCACACTTTCATACCCGTTTTTTTGGGTACTTATCAGCCAGTCCGCCCCATAACATTTAAAAACAAAATTCCCCAGTGCATCTGTCTGGGTGGACAGTGAATCTCCTAAATCAGAAATACCGCTAATAGTCACCAGATTGATTCCTTTTCCGGAATGATCAACTACTTTACCATAAACTGTTGCCTGAGGCCTGGTAAGAATAAAAGTGACCTCTGTGGTACGATCCCTGCTAACAGATACAGTCCGCGTCTGATTCTCAAACTCATTTTTAATAGTGGTTATTCTATATGTTCCTGCAGGGCGCTCTCTGGAAAGATATCCATCTGTATCGGTATAGAAAAAAAGCGGAGCCTCCATCGATCCATCCAGCACCTCAAACTGCATCTTAACCAATCCAATATTGCTTTTTGTAACCAGACCGTTATTTGAAATCTCTTCCAGCGTTCTGATCACAAGTTTACCGGTAGGAACTTCATATCTGAATCCTACAGTGTCACCTGCAGTTCCGGCACCTTTCTGATCGGTAGCAATAACCCTCCATGAATAATTGTTGGTAGTAAAGACTGATTTTGCGTTAACTTCAACACTCATCGTTTCGACAGAACTGAGTGCCATCACTTCTGTCTGCCAGACAATAACCTGAGCTTTAATTCCTTCATACTCCTGATTGGTATATGCATACAGCTTGTAGGTATTTGCATTTTCATCCAGATTGGACCATTTGAATCGGATTACTGAATCAATCGCAGAATTAAAGGTACCTCCTTTTGGATAAATACAAACCGGTTTCTTAAGAGGAGTACCTTCAACTTTGAAATTTCCAGGTATATCATAAAGTGTGGAAGAAAACGCCAGATGATTTCCATAGTTGTTAAGAACTACCCATGAGTATTGTTTTCCAGGTGATAAAGGGGGTGGCTCTGCAGTGATCGTTCCGGAAGGATCGGGAGCACCATACACGATCTGTGTATTGGGGGTAATTGCCTGCCATACAATGCTCAAGCCTTTGAGATCAATTTTTCCGCTCTCTTCACTATTTACTTTAATTAAATCGTCAGAAAGAATTACATGATAATAAGGAACTCCTGAGTTTGCTTTCCACTGAAAAGTCGGGGTAAGGTTGTTTGTTGTTCCATTAGGGCTAGAGATCTTTACGGCATTTGGATTCTCAATAATTATCTGAAATTCATTTGAGATAAACGTGTTCCCATTTACCTTATATGCCACCACAGAGTAAAATACTCCTGTGCCCATTTTCGGTTGTCTGGATGCTCTGAAAGCAATACCCCTCATAGGAACAGAGGAGTTTGAAGGTGGGAAATACCTGTTATTCAAAGAGTCGGCTTCGATTACAGTCACTGAATCTTTATAATTGGCAATGTTGCTCCCTCCGGGTGCCTTACTGAAGTAAATAACACCTGAATCAGGAGAGAGATATCCGGTTCTGGATTTACCGGTCCATTTAATCCATACCAGTGAATCGGCTGATATTACTCCGACAGGGGCATCAATAATGATGTAATCGGTGCTTTGCTGGGCGAAGGAAACCAGCACACTAAAGACAATCAATAGCCCGGGATATATTCGCATCATCATGCACTATCCTTTCAAGATTCTTCCCGCCAATTAAAATCTGTATACTATACCTGTCTTAAATGCCGGCAACGGCAATACATCAAGCTCCAGATGAAGCTGCATTTTGGATCCAATTGTAGACCCGAAATTAACTACAGGTATCATAGCAGATTTACCCATATGCATATATGGCATCTTGCTTCCCAGAAGATGGGCCTGATCTCCATATCTGAAATCAATCCCAAATACTCCAATATTCAAAAATGCCTTATATACGTTACACTGCAGCATGATTATATGATCCACTGAAGTTCCAAAATCAATTACCAGCGAATCATTTTCATTAAAAACTGAATTCTCTGACTCTATTGCCAGTTGTTCTTTTCTGATTTTATCCAGTTTTAATTCAATGTCACCAAATATTTTGGTATAAGAAAGAGTAAAATATCCGGGAAGAAGATCAAATGATATAGTTAATCCGGTAGGCATCTTCCAGCGTAAATCAGGTTCACTGCCATCTGCATTTCTGGTAGTGAAAGAGACGCTATCAATATCATTTGCGGTCATTCTGTTGATAAATTCATCATCTGTAAAAAGATCCGGGTCTTCAAAATTATACCTGGATTCAAATGTCTCCGGATCAATAAAGAAAGGCACAGAATATCTGGCTGAAAAGCTGCCTCTTGCTTTGGTAGACAATCCGAACCTGGATACCAGAGAGAACCTCCAGGCTCTAAGACCGATTGTAGGACTCCATACTTCTGCCTCATAATGTCCTAGTGCATGTCCGGATACTTTACTGGCAGGATAGTCCAGTTCTCTTTCGATGGCAATTTTTCCATCATCATTTTTATAGTTCAGTTTTCCCAACAGATCGACATCTATTTTTCCTCTCAGGTCCATGACAAAAGTGTGACGATGAAGATTGAGTGCCATAGTAAGATATCTGTTAATGCGGTATGCATATCCGAAAGTCATTGTCTCCCAAGCCATTGACACGTTTACTGGAACACTTATTGTACCGCGCATCAAAAAATTTATTCCTTCGGCTAACGAATCAGGTTTGATATAGACATTAGGGTTACCTAATGCATTACTGTAATTGAGGTTAAAATTTTGAGTGTTGGAGAAGCTGGCTACTCCACCCAGCATGGGCACATCCACCTGTATTGTCAGATTCGGATTCTGCCTGGCACTTCCCTGAGGCTTGAAATCCTTTCCGTTTGAAATTAGAGTGCTATCTGAAAAAACCGAATCTATTGCGGGATCTATATATTGAACGAAGTCACGTAAATTTACACTATGAGATATAGGTATATTAAACCCAAGATACCCTCTTGGGTATTCAAATGATACCGACGTAGGATCCCGAAGAAGATCATAATTAAATCCGATTGACAATTTAGCACTAAAATCAGCCAGCTTGATATCTGCGCCTAAATCATCAATATCGATTTTTTCAGCAGCATGTAATTCTAACAATAAACATGCAACCACAGTATAAACTGCCGCTATCCGCATGGAGTTCACTCCTTCTGATTTTCATTCCTGTGGTGACTTCTGTATCTTTTTGTAACTGAGCAGATTGCCTGAAGAACTGATGTAAATTTATTCCAAAAGCTCGCCCTGCAGTAATACTCAGAATAGTTAATTTGCCTTACTTGGCAATCACAGCACTAAAAAGAACAGCGAAAAGTATACAGTACCAGTCTGTGCTATCCACGGGTTTTGCACTCTGAGTACTCGACCCAGATAATAGAGTTATTATATTCCTTCAGACCAGAAATTGTCAACATTGATTTCTGTTTATTAAATGTAATGACCTGCGGGTTTACGGAATCAGCAAATAAATACCAATTGAAGACAGTTATTGGAAAGTTGGAAAAGATTAATCCTATACGGTTTTTTAATTCAGCGATTCACAATGGAGATGTATACGGTGGTAATTGTTGATGCTTTGACCGATAAAAAAAGCAGGAGAATCTGCCAGACTTTCCCCTGCTCAATAGATGCTTCTATCTTTGTGTATTATTATGCAGCAATGCCGCATTTAGCAGAAATGACTTTAAACGGGAGTTTTCTCAAGCAGAGAGTCTGCAATCGACTTCTTTAACTCACTTGAGTACTTAAATAAAGGAACCACCCGCCTCAAGAGCGGAACAACTTCCCCGGTTTTGGGATTTCTGGCAGGACGGGGCTTTCGAACTTTGGTATAAAAGGTTCCAAACCCACGGATCTCGATATTCTTACCGGCTTCCAACGTAGTAGCAATAGTCTCTAAAAGCTCTTCTATTACTATTTTGGTGTCCGCCTGAGTCAGTCCAGTGTATCTGGAAACATCTGCGATTAAATCATGTTTTGTAGTATTTGCCACATAACCCCCCTGAATGAACACTGATTTATAATATCGAATGATATTCGGTTAAAGTCAAGTTATTTTGTTACATTCTCATTATAACTACCTGAATAGGAAAAAAACAACTTAAATCCGCATTTCCACGATTCCAGGAGAATCTTTTTATAGTCAAAGCTACGATCATTGTATGCAGGAATGATGGAAATGCACTCTCTGAAACAGCTCCTAAAGCATTGATCTGAATAAGTGTTCATAACTGCATCACGGTTTTTTCTGATCAAGGTTTCATCGATTAAGGCAAAATCTATTATCCCCCTCCATCCTGGAAACATTTTTCTAAATAAAATACTCATTTTCTGCTTATCTGTCTCATCCGCTATAATTTTCCGTAGTACCTGTATCTGCATTTCTGTATCAAGAGCACCAAAATCTATAGTTTCATCGACAATCAGGTGTTCTTCTGCTTTTACAGCACTACTTTCCCCAACAAACCTTGAATAATATTGGTAATACTTTTCCTTTAACGATTTCCAGCATATCCACTCCAGAGGTACTGGGAAATGATCATATAACAAAGAGGAATTCATTCCTTGAGGATAAATAAATCCCGCGGGCCTTCTTGCCAAAACTGCCTTCTGGAATAACCACGGTTCATATAATGCATAACCAAAACCTTCTGAAAGTGATGTGGAGACAGCCAAATCACAGGTCTTGTAGAGATAGGGCACAGGATTGCCATCATACTCGCTGTCACCGGTTAAAAGTTTCCAAGGCAATCTGGCTGTATTTATTGCCACCCTTAATTTCATTTCTCTCAGCAGTTTTATCAGTTCCTCATAAAAATTTCTGTCTAAAAGCGTTCTTCCAGGAACCCCAAGTACCAGATTGGCGTCCAGAAGAATGCAGGCAATTACTACTGCTTCCAGAACATTCTTTCGTCTTATTATGCGTGCCGGATAACAGCATATCGGGCGCTGCGGATCAAATGTAAACCCATCTGAGAGAGCCAGTGTTTTAAGATGCTCAAGAAGAACAGTACGAGCTGGAGTATTATTGACCTTTGTGTTCAATCGTAAAGGATTGGGTAAAAGACTTACTGCGAATCCGGAATTTTTCAGAATTGAATAGACATGTGCACCTGGTACCAGAAAATGAACCGGAGCTCCAAGTGCATATAATTCCTCTCTGATATCAATACCTATACTCTGGAGTCGGGTGACTTTTTCTATCATGTCGATTCTTCCCTCTTCTGCCAGATCATGCAACACCCAAAAGAAACGGTACTTACAGGGATCTTTTTTTCGAGCCAGTACTCTTAGGGCAGAACTGAGGCAGGGATTCTTTGCTAAAGACATATTATGACAAAGGATAGCCACTGGCGAGGGTACCTTTTCCAGAACAGAATCTATCTTTTTTACAAGTAAATCTCTGAGATAAAAAAACGATTCTTTATCTGTAGGATCCTGATAGTCACATTCTGTAATGTTTATGATTTTTAAATCAGAATCATTATCATGCTGATCATGGCTACACATAAGTGCATTGAAGGAGCCAGGGCCATTGATAGCAGAAAAAGCCTTTGAATAGCCGCAAATCACCTCCCTCACACCTCCAATCCGGAAATGATAGTGTACCTGCAGAAGGCTGGCTATTGAATAATCCATAATCCGACTCTATCAGGTCAGTTTCTTTTCTGTCGAGGATGGAAACTTCGGTGTACCTCACGCAGATACTCACGATCCACATGAGTATAAATCTCTGTGGTAACAATATTGGCATGCCCCAGCATCTCCTGTACTGTGCGTAAATCTGCTCCACCTTCCAGCAAATGAGTGGCGAATGAGTGACGGAAAGTGTGTGGAGAAACGCTCTTTTTTATTCCGGCAGATTTTACATGGCTCTGAATGATTTTCCAGATACCCATGCGGCTTAAGGCCTTTCCCCTGACATTGAGAAATATAGTACTGTCCGAATGAGGCTTTGCAAAAAGGTGGCGTTCAGACTGGTAATACTCCTTTATCCAGTGTAAAGCGATCTCACCAATAGGCACAATCCTTTCCTTAGAACCTTTACCATATACCCTAACCAGCCCCTCATCCCAAAGTATCTGTTCTTCAGTACAAGACAAAAGCTCAGAGACACGCATTCCTGTTGCATAGAGTGTTTCCAGCATTGCACGATCCCGGATTCCCCCTGTTTTGGTAATATCTATCGCATTGAAAATTCGCTCTATTTCCTCTACCAGTAATACTTCAGGAAGACTTCTGATTGATCTGGGGCTCTCCAATAATTCTGTTGGATCTTCAGCTATTTCTCCCTCTGAAGCAATAAACGCAAAGTAACTTCTCATAGAAGAGATGGAACGTTGAATAGAAGTAGATGCGAACCCGATATCATAAAGGAGTTGAATGTATCTGGAAAGAATATCGGCTGAAATGGAGCTGACTTGTTCGATGCGGTGTTGGTTTAAGAATGAAGCCAGGCGTTGCAGATCGTATCTGTAGGCCTCTGCAGTATTTGCACTGAGAGTCTTTTCCAGCCTTAAATATGCAAGGAAAGTATCGATGCAGGGTAATTCTATCATTTACTTTTAATCACAGGAACGGATTGGTTTTCTTTTCACGTCCTATCGTTGTTCTACCCATATGCCCCGGACATACGATTGTGTTCTCCGGTAATGTCAAAAGCTTCGTTTTAATTCCCTCTATCAGTTTCCTCTGGTCACCACCAGCAAAATCAGTTCTGCCAATAGAACCGGCAAAAAGCACATCTCCACAGAAAAGATATTTTTCGATGTACAAAGCAATTCCACAGGGAGAGTGCCCCGGGACCTCAAATACCTTTACATCAAAACTTCCGATTGCTATCTCTCCTTCCACCAAATCGATTGTGTTGCCCTGATAAGTAAAGTCCTCCCCAATCAGAACCGACGAATTCAACTCGGCATTCTGGAGCATCGCTTTTTCCAAAGGATTCACATAAATGGCAGCATTAGGAGATATGTTCAGTATCTCCGGTATTCCCATAATATGATCGAAGTGAGCATGAGTTATAACAATAGATTCAACATCAAATGATTCTTTCTTTATCAGCTCTATTAATTTATCACATCCTGAAGAAGGGTCTACAATAAAGCTTTTTTTATTTTCATTATACACCAGATATGTATTGGTTTGAATAGGCCCGGTAATGAACTTCAGTACAGTAAGTAGCATCATTTTTCTCCTTCATCTTTGTCGATCTCTAAAAGTGGTTCATCATAATCACCGATAAAGATCACCTCCGGCTCCAGAATTATCCCAAAAGATTCAAAAACTGCAACCTGGATACGCTTAATCAGTTTGCGGACATCGGTTGCGGTTCCTTCCCCTCTGTTGACAATAAAATTTGCGTGTTTTGTGGACACTTCTACATCCCCAACCCGCAATCCCTTCAGCCCACACTTCTCAATCAAAGTGCCAGCAAACGCTCCTGGAGGCCGTTTAAAAACACTTCCGCAATTAGGATATTCCAGAGGCTGTTTAAGCTTTCTTTTCTGCAGAATTTCCTGACGAAGGGAGTGCAGAGTCTGCTTAGGACATCTTTTAGAAAATTTAAATAATGCGGACAGAACTATCGCTTCTTTGCCTTTCAGACGACTTGTTCTATAACCAAATCCCATATCCCCGGTATTATACTCAACGATTCTGTTTTGCATATAATCATAAACCCAAACCGATTGCAGAGTATCGGAAAGAGTCATATTGAATGCCCCTGCATTCATGATAACCGCTCCACCTACAGTTCCGGGAATCCCAGCAAGCTCTTCCATGCCACAGAAGCCCTTATCAATGGCCTGATTTATCAGAGTATTTAACAAAGAGCCACCCTCTGCTTCAACACAATCATCATTCCATTTGATTTTAGAAAAACTGCTGGAAAGATTAACCACCAGTCCCGGCCAACCCGCATCGCTGATCAGAACGTTGGAACCTTTACCTAAAACAAAAACAGGCAAATGTTCCTGTTGCGCAAAATTAATTGCAGCCATTATTTCGGACTGACTCTGCGGTTCAATATAATAGAGCGCTTCTCCTCCGATTCGGAAGGTACTTTTATCTTTGAGTGGTATATTTTTCAAAAATTCCATAGTGATTAATTGTTGTATTAACACCAAATGTGTAGGAACCAACAAAAAAGCCCGCATTTGAGCGGGCTTGAAAATGGCGGACCGGACGAGGCTCGAACTCGCGACCTCTGGCTTGACAGGCCAGCGTTCTAACCGACTGAACTACCGGTCCGAAAATATCAATTTCAATGGGCGTTGTAGGGATCGAACCTACGACCACCTGCTTGTAAGGCAGGTACTCTATACCAGCTGAGCTAAACGCCCTATTTCTTTGGTGGTTTGTCTTCTCCCTTTGCCAAAATGGCTACAGGAATCAGCACAAAATAGATCCCGATAAGAAGTAATGGTGCAACCGTTAATGAGACCGGATTATGCAAAGGTCCCTGCCCTAGAAGGATATATCCTAAGGCAAGCAACAAAAGACTTGCTATTAACAGCTTGTGATTTATAGATGAAAATAAATTCTGCATAATAATCAGCTCCAAAGAACGATAAATATATATGATATATCTGATATAGTCAATATGTTTCTGGTAATGTTTTTTCTATTTATTCTGCAGTTGGTTATCAGATTCCTTTATTTGCAACCTCTCACGAGTGCACTTGAGTGCTTCATTAAAAAGCCTGGCCAGATTCTGCATCTCATCACCCTGCCTTAAGCGAATTTCGTCGGTATATATGCCATTTATAATGTTATTGCATACTTTTTCGAATCTGTATACCGGTCCGGCCACTTTATGTGAGAAGAATATTGTTAAAAGGACAATCTGAATCACAACCAGAAATACTCCTATTCCAAACACCCATAAAAGAGAACTCATCAGATTCTTCCGAAAATCCCGGTTATTGGAAAATGTGCGTAGATATTTTTGAATACTGTCAAGCAACGATTCATAACGTTCAATCGTGGGTTGTTGCTGATCCTGCAACTGAAGAGATATTTTGCTTTCAACATCATATTTGATAATTCGCACAGTGGTGTTAATAATTGCCTGAGAAGATAAATAAAGTGTAAAAATCATAAACACCAGCAAAACAAGCATTGGAATCAGAAATGTTACCATATAACGGCCCTGAAATTTCTGATCGATGAAAAAGTGTTTTCTGGGAAAGTTATTCTGTTTTGACACCCTTATGCTCCTTTTCACGTGAGGGATACTCGATTCTGGAGTGAAATATTCCCTTTAATACAGGCATAAACCCTTCTACTATTTCATCCAGATCCCGTAAAGTGAGATCGCTTTGATCCAACTGAGAAGCGATAAATTTATCTTTTATGATTTTTTTCACTAGTTCTTTTAATAATTCCGGTGAACTGCTCCCCAGACTCCTTGCTGCTGCTTCCACTGAATCTGCCAACATTATAATTGCAGCTTCCGGGGTCTGTGGAACCGGTCCGGGATACCTGAAATCCTGTTCTTTGACCTCACCCTCTGAATGCTTCTCCAATGCCTTCTCATAGAAAAAAGACATCGTGCTATTTCCATGGTGTTGAATTATTACATCCTGAATCACTTTGGGCAATTTATTTTTTTTAGCCAGTTCCAGTCCATCTTTTACATGTCCCAGAATTATTGCCGCACTGGTTGCAGGATCCAGTCCTGTGTGCCTGCTTTTATCTAAAGTCAGACAGTTTTCCACAAAATAATCTGCTTTGGCAATTTTTCCGATATCATGGTAATAGGAGGCGACTCTGGCTAAAAGAGCGTTTGCTCCGATTTTTAAAGCTGCAGATTCTGCCAGATTGCCCACCAGTACACAATGATTATATGTACCTGCAGCTTCAATGGAAAGTCGTTTCAGAATCGGGTGATTCATATCCGATAATTCAACCAGTGTCATATCAGTAGTGATATCAAAAAGCCGCTCAAATACGGGTGTTAAAAACATTGCAAACAGCACAGAGATTACCACACCACTCAGAGACAGAATGTAATTCTGTACCAAAGAAAGAACCGTAAATTTCAAACCAATTAAATGCCAAAGTGTAATGAGAATGATATTGATCATACCCACAGGGGCAATTACTTTAAAAAAATGAAGTCGGTACCGTACATTACTTCCAAACAACCCGGCAACAATTCCACCCAATAAAGAGTAGATAAAGAAAAAGTGATTAAAACCCATCAATACCCCAAAGAAACTACTGGTAAAAAGGGTTAGAATCAAACTTAAATTGATTCCAAAGAGAATCGCGGCTAAAAGTGAGCTGATTGAGACAGGAATAATATATTCCGGAACAAAATAAGGCATCTCAACTGAGCCGGTGAAAAACTTTGGTGATAAAGCTAATCCCGCTCTTAAAATTGCGACCTGAATACATAAAAGCATAGCCAGAGCCAGAAGATGGTGGTTGTTTTTCATCAATCTAGGCTCAAATTTTTTGATATAAACAGCAGCAAATAAAAGTGGTAAAAGACTTAATAACAATTTTCCTACATTTTCTGCAGCGACCTTTCGTTTCTCCTGCCCATCGCCCATTTTATCCAGCACTATTTGCATGGAACGAAGTTTTTGAATGATTTCCGCTGTTACTTCCTGATGCTTGCGCACTATTTCGGTATCTTTTATGACTTTTCCCAGTATTTCAGGGACTTCATCTGAAGCTTTATTTCTCCGTAGCGAAGTCTCTTTTTCGTTTATTAACACATTGGGATTTATACACCGTAGAAGCAACTCATAAATTGAATTCAGAGCGGCTGCATCCAGTTTACGCTCTACTTTCAGGCGGCTTATAGCATTTTCCAGTGCGATTTCCTTTACCGATAAATCCTGTGTACCAATAATCATTTCCACTGAATCGCGGCGCAGGGTAATAAATTGTAAATCATACACCTGATAATTATTAAAAGCGGTATTATAGCGTCCCCGCAGTTTCTGCAACTGATCTGCGGATTGGACCAGAAGTACAGAGCTTATTCTTTTTTCCAGGATTTCCTGAGACTGCTCTGACGCAATTTGAAGAAGCTCCGGTCTGATCAAAAGTTGCTTGAGGGTGTTTTCAGACAACTTCTTTGACAATGAATTGTATATGGTCATCCATGCCAGATCTGCAGTGTCAGTCATAAAAAGTCTGTTCAGACTGTTCTGAATTTCCTCAAAACGAGCCTGTACCTGCGATTTGACATTGCTGTCAAAATCAAAAACCAATAGTACCTGATCTCTTGCTTTTTTCTTCTCCCTCTCCAGTTCATCTGGAGTCCTTACAATATCAAAGGTAAAAGGAGCAATAATAGTTTCCCGAGAAGCTTCACCGATTTTAGGTAAAACAAACGAGGGCACGGTCTCTGTGTAAGGGAAAAGCAGTGCCACAACAAACAATGTAGATATCAGAATGAAAAAAGGAGTAGAAAAAAAGGAGGGCATACGACTTTGAAATTTATTCCAGATTCGTATAAAACTGAATGAATCAGTTTTAAAATGATTTTGTATTGTTCGTTTATTCATGGAGGAAAATCTCAATTATCCTCTCTGAAAAATGCAGTAACAGGACTAAATATGATCATTTCTGGAAACACTCGTTAAATCATTACAATGATGACAAACTCATTTTTATCGCTAAACCATCTCCGATGCGTGCTATAACTTATCTGCTTTATTATTGGAATAATCAGCAGCTGGCTTGAAAATAGAGAGTCTAAATGGTTGAATAGTCGATCCGATCCTCTTTTGATTTCTATAACAGTTTGAAAATGTCGGTTTCTTATTAAAATATATGTAAGGGAAGAGGTTAGAATTTTTGTACACTGATCTGGCAGTATTTAAAAACGTTTCATTAATAGCAACAAAACTATAATCTGCCGCTTTACTGGCCTTCAGATCACCTGCGCCTTGAGCCATATTCAGAAATGAAGCAATCTTTTCAAAGCTACTCTGAGTTTGAATTAATTTTTTTTGTTCCACAGGCAGATCGCTTATCTCATACAGAGCCGCTTCAACATCATCTCCTGAAAATCCAGATTCAGAGTTAAATCGGGCATTTTTTTCATAAAAAGCTGCGATTCCCTTTTTAAGCTCTTCTATCTGCTTTTTTTCTACAGCTATCTGAACCCGGATATCCATAAGAGATTTTTGGACATGAAAGAGTTCACTCTTATATTGTTCAGAATTGAATTGAGCAACTGTAACTTGTGCTAACCATACCAATAATAGTGCACAATAACTGGACAAATCACGCATAAATGCTCCCGATAATGTCCAAGTCAGAAACGGTTGAACCTATCTGCCAATCATTCTTCGGCAGGAACCTCATCACTCGATGTTTTATTCTGGAGTTCCTGTTCAAGCCGCATCCGTTCCTGTCTTAGTTCAGAAAGCTTACGCTCAGCACTTTCGGCAGCAGCCCGGGCTTCTTCAAGTTTACCAGTCTCTTCACTGCTGGGTTTTTGAGTAGTAGAACATCCGAAAATTCCACCAGATATCAGCATGGCACCAGTTATAACCATTATGCTGGTAAGTTTGCGAATTTTGAGCATTACAACCTCCGTATTTTATCGTATAAATAGATGACTGGTCAAGACAAACTAATATAATAGTTTCCCATATTCATTAAATCAACTAAAAAACGGTTACTATAAAAACACCACGATCAGTTTCAGATATCCTCACCCTCAACTGTTATCCCTAAATCCCGCAATTGCTCCACTGAAACCCTGTCTGGAGCATTATCCATCAGTGAAATACCGGTTGTTGTTTTGGGAAAAGGAATTGTATCTCTTATACTATCTAATTTAAGCATCAGCATAACAATTCTATCAAGACCAAAAGCGATTCCACCATGAGGAGGTGCCCCATAGCTTAAGGCTTTAAGAAGAAAACCGAATTTGTTTTCTGCTTCCTCACTGCTTATCCCCAATAATTGAAAAACCCTCTGCTGGATCTCTTTTCTATGAATACGAATACTTCCACCACCCAGTTCAAAGCCATTTAAAACCAGATCATATGCTCTGGCCCTGGCTTTAAAATA
This sequence comes from Fibrobacter sp., assembly GCA_012519985.1. GTDB lineage: Bacteria > Fibrobacterota > Chitinivibrionia > Chitinivibrionales > Chitinispirillaceae > JAAYPC01. Next base: position 13,480 of record JAAYPC010000227.1, on the reverse strand, counting down.
CTCTGGACTGTTTAAAACAATAACATCGGATTCCAGCGGTGCAGTAAAAGGATGATGTACCGAAACATAACGATTTTCCTCCTCACTATATTCAAAAAGAGGAAATTCAGTAACCCATAAAAAGCTATAGACATCAGGATCAGCAAGATTTTTCAATTTAGATAATTCTAAACGCAATTGTCCCAAAGAGGTAAAGCAGATCTTTTCGGATGCGGCAATTAAAAAGAGCATATCACCCACTTTGGCAGTTGTTTTATTCAGAAGCGAATCGGCTTCGGTTTCAGAGAGAAACTTTCTTGATGGCCCCTCCAGGCCATTTTCAGTAACTCTCAGCCAAACCAGGCCTTTAGCACCATACTTGGCCACATGTGCGCTCAAAGCATCTATGTTTTTTCTGGTTAAATCACCAAAGCCGGTTGCTGCTATAGCAGCGATGTATCCCTTTGATTCAATAACTGAGCTGAAAACTTTAAAATCAGATGCTTTAAAAATTTCAGTCACATCCTGAATAGGCAAGCCGAAACGAAGATCAGGTTTGTCTGTTCCGTAGGTATGAAATGCGGTTTTATAACTCATTCTGGGAAACGGGGTAGTCAATTCTTTTCCCAGACAGTTTCTAAAAAGTGTGACCATCATCCCTTCGAAAATGGTAAAAATATCTTCTTCAGAAATAAAGGAGAGTTCGGCATCGATCTGGGTAAACTCGGGCTGACGGTCTGCCCGCAGGTCTTCATCCCGAAAACAACGGGCAATCTGGAAATAACGATCAAAACCTGCTACCATCAGAATCTGTTTATAGGTCTGAGGGGATTGTGGCAATGCGTAAAATTTTCCTTTATTCAGTCGGCTTGGCACCAAAAAATCCCTTGCCCCTTCAGGAGTGCTCTTCATCAGGATAGGGGTCTCTATCTCTGTAAATTCATTATTCCACAAGTATTTACGGACTTCAGCGGTGACCCGGTGACGAAAAAGGATATTATGCTGCATAGCTGGTCGGCGCAGATCCAGATAGCGAAAGCGATAACGTAATTCCTCCGATTCTGATGCTTCCGGAGCATTGATATGTAAAGGAGGAGTGCAGGAATCATTGAGAATTCTCAAACCGGATGCAGCAACTTCAATTTGTCCTGTAACCATCCGCGGGTTAGCCATATTTTCAGGTCGCAATTGTACGGTTCCTGTCACAGAAATAACAAATTCATGCCTCAGAGAAGATGCCTGTTCTTCAACTTTTTTATCAGCATCAGGGCTAAAAACGATCTGAGTTATTCCATATCTATCCCGCAAATCGATAAAAATAATGCCGCCATGATTACGCCAGTTATGAACCCAACCATTAAGGATTACTGTTTTACCTACTTCTTTTGCAGTTAATTCACCACAGGTATGAGTCCGGCGCCAACTTTGTGATTCACTCATAGGATCCCTTCATTTAATCTCAGCGTCGCAAAATTAATGTGCAATCGCTCGGGTGGGATAAAAATAAAACCCGCCCGGAAGCAAAAACCAAAATATTACCCGCCATTTTTGGAAAAAATTAGAATTCTTCTTTCTTTTTCTTCATTTTTTATAAACAGTTGTGTTACAATGTACTATTTTGAATTTCTATACAGTAAAATAGTATCTGTACGAAAACGATCCTTTATGAGAATATAGAGGAAAAAGCCCCTTAAAAAACCAAAGCAGCTATAATCGAAATTATGCTATGATAGCTCCTCAGATAACCTGGTTGCAGCTAATCGCAGAGGAAGGAAGTTTTAAGACAGACACCAGATGTTGAACGTTAATCGAAAAAACGAAGTATGAGCACTACCAGAATCGATTCCAATCGGAAGCTGTCCATTATTTCCGATCCGGCAATCTTGGACCAGATGCTTCATGAGGGCGACCGTTTAGGCCATTGCAGGGTCGTTTCTCTTATTGCTGCCGGTGGAATGGCTAACGTTTATAAAGTATGGCATGAGCAATTGGAAATGGTCAGGGCCATAAAAATTCTCAAACCTGGTTTTAATGATGAATCACGGGGGCGTCTTGAAACAGAAGGCAAAATTTCAGCAAATCTGCGACATGATAATATCGTGGAAATATACGGCATGGGGCATTGGAATTCTATTCCGTATATCGAAATGGAATATGTGGACGGCCCCTCACTCAAAGAACTGATCGAGCGTCACACCAGACTTCCTATAATATTCTCTATCTCCGTTTGTCATTTCGTCTGCACCGCATTACAATATGCCTATAACCGTGACATGACTCTGTATGGCAAAGTTTATGACGGCTTGATACACAGAGATATTAAACCGGCAAATATACTTATCACCTCCCAGGGCAAGGTCAAACTTGCCGATTTCGGAATTGCCCGACCAAGTGAAGCCAGCCTGCATACTGTCGGCACAAAAGTAATGGGTACTTTTGCCTACTTGAGCCCTGAACAACTTAATGGTGAAAAACTGGATCAAAGATCTGATGTGTACTCACTGGGTTCGGTACTTTATGAAATGATAACAGGGGTAAAAACCTTCCCACAAAAACTATTGGCAGAATTGATTCAGAAAAAAACTAAAGGACATTTTCTTCCCCTTGAAAGCACCGGTTTGCCAATACCAAAACAACTCTGCAATATCGTGGAAAAGAGCTTAAGTCTTGATAAGAATCGTAGATACTTCAGTGCAGATGATTTTGATCAGGAATTGATGAATGTCCTTCGCAAATTCACCAATCAGTCTCCTGAACAGGTTGTAAGGGACTTTCTGAAAAACCCCCACACCCCTACAACCACCAAAATAAGCATAAAAAGGAAAATTCGTAAAGGTAAACTTACATGGATTCTGGTGGCAATACTTTCTGTTCTAGGCGTTTCATACTTTTTAACTAATTTAAAAAAAGAAAAAAAGCCTGAAGCGCAAGTTTATGAACCGGTAAAAGTTGACACTTTAAAAACTGTACCACAAACAACAGACAAACAGCCAACACCAGCCCTCAAGACCACCAAAACTACACCACCTCCATCCCCTCAACCTTCCCAATATGAAAGGGCTTGTAAGGCATTTGAGAAGAAGGAGTACGACCTTGCGCTCTCTCTCTTTGAAACCCTTGCCAGGGATAAACTCAACAGCCACCAACTGGAGACTGTAAATTTTAATCTGTTGCAAATGTATCTGAATAAAAATGAGCTGGAAAAAGCCTTAAAAATATCACTGAACTCACATTCAAACAATTCCAGTTTTCACCTTTTGCGCAGTAAGCTTTTCTCGCGACTTAAACGTTACCAGGAAGCAATCGAGGCATTGGAAACTGCAGGCTCGCTTGACAATTCTGTTCATACACTAAAGACTATTGATTTGCAGAAGGCTCGTATCAGCGAAGCCAGATTCTTAATGAAACCAAATAGAGATAACAAGCAGATCTGTTTAAAAGCATGGGGTTCATTTCTGGATAAGTTTTGCAATGGGGAGGCAAATTCTTCTGATTGTGAAGAGGCAGAGAAAAAAATATTGCAATTTTCAGAATAGGAAGAATATCGGTAACCCATTATAAATCATGCCTTTGTTGCGAAACTAAACCACAAAACGGGTTCAGGTCACCATTTTTGCTACTTTTTAAAGAGGCTTAAGCTGGTTCACAAATTATTTTTGAGAACTGCTTAATAATCGTGAAAGTATTTTTATAAAATTCCCATTCTCATCTTTCCCGGCAACTGTCATATAGCAAGCAGGGAGAAAACATGAAAACACCACGCATTCTACTTGTAGATGACGAGGAAGCCACTCTATTTGGCTACACTCGCTACTTAACTAAGGGAGGCTATTCCATTGAAACGGCAAAATGCCTCCGAGAAGCAAAGAAACTGATCGCCTCAGAACAGTTCGATGCGATTCTGCTCGACTTAAAATTGCCAGACGGGAACGCAATCGATTGGATTTCAGAGTTGCATTCTAGTCATGAACATCTGGCAATCATTGTCATCACCGGAGTAAGCGACATCCCCACTGCCGTGCGAGCAATGAAGTACGGGGCCTACAACTTTTTGACCAAACCGGTAAACATGGATGATCTGGCCATCAGCCTAAAAAAAGGTCTCGAAGTTGAGGAACTGCGTAGACGGGATTCCATTTATCAGAGGCTTGCCCCCCATAAAAGTGAGCCCTTTTTTGGAGAAAGCAGCATAATAGAGAAAGTGGTCCAATACGCAAATGTGGCGGCAATGAATAACACTGTTGTTCTGTTACATGGTGAAACCGGAACCGGAAAAGGAGTACTGGCCCGCTGGATTCACGATCACAGCAGCCGGAGAAATGAGGCTTTTGTGGAAGTCAACTGCTCCAGTCTCAAGGGGGAGCTTCTGAGAAGCGAACTTTTTGGTCATGCAAAAGGCGCTTTCACCTCCGCTATCAGAGATAGAGCAGGGTTGATTGAAGTCGTCGATGGCGGGACACTGTTTCTGGATGAAATCGGTGATATGGACCCGGAGGTCCAGGCACAACTGCTTAAAACCATCGAGGAAAAATCTTATCGCCGAATCGGGGAAAATCGGCTCAGAACCAGTGATTTCCGTCTGATCTGTGCTACTAACCGCAACTTAACAGAAGCTTCCAACAACGGTAGTTTTCGTAAAGACCTTTATTACCGAATCTGTATATTCCCCATCACCCTTCCCGCATTGCGCGACCGCAAGGAAGACTTGCCAGGATTAATAAAGCATATTCTGACCAGTTACGGTTATACCAAATTGCCTGTTAACCCTAAGGTAATTAAGCTGTTGACTGAATATCAGTGGCCAGGTAATATCCGTGAACTCAGAAATATGCTGGAAAGAGCACTGCTTTTGGCCCAGGACGATGAATTGGATACGTCGCATTTTCCAGGAATGGAGAAGACTTTCACCAAAGAGCCATCCAGGACAAACGAGGTCTGGAATCTTGATGAAATCGAAAAAAACCACATTTTATTAGCTCTCAAACATTTCGGCGGTGATAAATACGAAACCAGTAATGCTCTGGGGATCTCTTTATCATCACTTTATCGTAAAATCGATAAGATCCAGCAACAACAACAAACACCGGCTTAATAAAGCCGGTGTTCCCATCTTGGTAAAAATTCTCAAATTGAGAACATCCTCAGTAATGTTTTTTTCATCATTCCTCTACCTCTGTTTTAAACTATAAAACATTCTGGCACGTTATTTGTTGGTTATATAAAGCACACCTATCATAATCAAATAAAAGGAGCTACTGTGACACACATTCAACATTCCGCAGACTCTCAAATTATATCAGATGGAAATAAACAGATAAATAATGAACGATATCTGGATTTTTTAAAATTTGCACTCCATAGAATAATTGAAACAGCTTCTTATTTTGAGTCAGAAGCAAAAATTTGTAAAAACTCCACAGTAAAACTGTTCTTATACTTTCTGGCCGGTAAAAAGCGAGTACAGCATGTCATTTTGGAAATGATAGCTATAAACAGTAAAGGTAGTAATTATTCTTTCTACAATTACAATACTATCAAGGAAGGTGAACTGCAGGACTCTGTCCCCTTATCTGAAATGTCTGCAGAATTTGTACTTAAATATGCTCAAAACAAAGCAGAAAAAGACCTTAACCTTTATTCCAGCCTCGCAGCACTGGAAGAAGATGTTTGTACCAAGAAACTTCTTCTCACACTCGCTAAAATCTCCAAAGATTTTATAGATGATATCTCAAGCGGCTACAACCGTTTTAAATACAAAAATTCAACATATCCTGAAATCTTAAAAGTTAATCAGCATAATAGCCCACTTTAGACCAGGAATGCTTTTTTTAACTGTTAGAAGCATTAAAATTCATCACAGTTGGTTCCTTTTCTTTTTTCTTGTTATCTGGTCTCTGGAAATCGACTTTTTTCCAAAAACCTTCCTTTTTTCAAACTATTTCACCCCCTTTTTCTGGGCTTTAATCGTCGCTTCAGGTTTTTTTATCTCTGTGCTCTTACATGTAACCGGACACATTATAGCCGAAAAAGCGATCGGTCTGCCACAGAGCCAAAAGACGATTTTCCCCTTCGGATGTGTGTTAACTAAAAACAACCAAAATTACGATGCCCTCATCTCCGTAGCTATTGCCGGTCCGCTTGCAAGTATCTTCACCGCAACCGTATTTCACCTTCTCCATTTAACAGGAATTCAACAAAATTGGGAACCACCTATCCCCACCATCTTTCATATCTTAAGCAATACTAATATATTCCTCACAGGAATCAACATCTTGCCACTTCCCCCCTTTGATGGCTCAGTTGCGCTTCATCACCTCTTCACCGTGTCAAAAATCAGAAATGCTGCAGAAAAAATCTTCTCGATCAGCCGATTTGTGATAATTTTCACTGTGGCATTTAGCGTTTATTCATTTTCGAGAGGTTTACTGATAAATGGAATATGGTGTCTTATGATAGCTATGTGTTTTAAAGAAGCAATGCAATGCGATAAGGAGGCTATTCTATTCAGACAATTCTTCAAAGAAGCAAAAGCAGAGGATTTTCTACGCCCTAACCCTGTGACTGTTCAGGTAGATATTTCTTTACACCAATTCGTACACCGCTTCCTGTATCGATACCATACAGGTATCTTTCCGGTGCTGCAAAACCATCATCTCCAAGGTTTTATACTCTCCTCAAGTATAAAAAAAATACCTAAAAACAAGTGGCATAATTATTCGGTCTCAGACCTTACCATCCCCTGCTCAGAGAAAACCGTCATTAACAACTCAACTACACTACTGCAATCAATCAAAACGATGCATAGCCAATCTACCAGTCGCCTTCTGGTAGCAGACTACAATGACATCTCTGGTGTAATCACTATTAAAGATCTTCTCCGATATTTTCCGCTTTAAATGGGCTAACCTCCATTATCCACTTCCCATAAGTACTATGCACAAATAAAAAAAACCATCATCAATTATCCATGATGATGGTTTTCTCACATTAAAAGAATATTAATAAATTCAAATCAAAGAAGCAGCTTCTTTTTGAATTGCTTCTACCATATCTGTGCGCTCCCAGTAGAAATCAGGCAATTCACGTCCAAAATGGCCATTTCTTGCAGTCTCTCTGTATATAGGACGCTTCAGATCAAGAGTCTTAATGATCGCTGAAGGACGCAGATCAAAGACCTTCATAATAATTTCGCAAATCTTATGATCAGAAATCTTTCCGGTTCCAAAAGTGTCTACATGTACAGATATAGGTTTTGCAACACCAATTGCATAAGAAAACTGAATTTCGCAATGTGTGGCTAATTTGGCAGCCACTATGTTTTTAGCTACCCATCGTGCAGCATAGGCAGCACTTCTGTCAACCTTTGATGGATCTTTACCTGAAAAAGCACCACCACCATGAGCACCATATCCTCCGTAAGTATCCACAATAATTTTACGACCCGTAACCCCGGAGTCCCCATGAGGACCACCGATTACAAAACGTCCGGTTGGATTGATATGATAGATGGTTTTATTATCAAGCATTTCCGCTGGAATCACCTTTTTAATGATCTTTTCGATCATATCTTTAACTATAGTCTCGTGAGTTACATCAGGAGCATGTTGAGTGGAAATTACAACCGTGTCTACCCGTACAGGTCTAAGATCATCATACTCTACAGTAACCTGAGATTTCGAATCTGGACGAAGATAAGGAATACTTTTGCTCTCCCGTGCCTTAACCAGTTCCTCAACCAATCTGTGTGCGTAGTGAATTGCCAGAGGCATTAAGGTTGGAGTCTCATCGCAAGCATAACCAAACATTATACCCTGATCACCTGCACCCTGTTCTACATGCAAGCCTTGCCCTTCGCTAACCCCTTGAGAAATATCGGGTGACTGTTGATGTACAGAAACCAGTATCCCGCAGCTATCTGCATCAAAACCTAATGAAGAGTCGGTGTAACCAATCTCACGAATGGTTTTTCTGACTACACCCTGTATATCGACTACTGCTTTACTGGTTATTTCACCGGCAACAACCACCAGACCAGTCGTCACCATGGTTTCGCATGCAACACGTGAATCGGGGTCCTGCTCCAGCATGGCATCAAGAATAGCATCCGAAATCTGATCACATACTTTATCTGGATGTCCCTGAGAAACACTTTCTGATGTAAAAAAACGCCTCATCATTCCTCCTGAGGAAATTAATTAGGTAAGGGAAAAAAGTAGCTTAAAATACATGATTCACCCTACACATTTCAAGAATTTGAAAATCACTTGATTTTACTTTCAAAGTTTAGGCTTCTTATCCTGAGTGGCAGATTTTGCCAAAACATACTTTTCCATTAAATCGAGAATAGAGCTACCGGTAGAAACAGAGATTTTCTCCAATGCATCATACTCCAGTTTGGAAAATGAATAATCCTTATACCGGCAGTGCTTCTCCGATAATTTCTGCCCTAAAAATTCAATTTCAGCATTACTCCTTTCCGCCACAACTCTTTGTACCTGTTGAATTCTTACTCCCAGAGTCCGTGTGTGCAGCATTATAAGATCCAGCAGTTTTTGATAATTACTTTCATCTGCCATTACTGAAAGACGATACCCAGGGCGCCCCTTTTTCATAAATATAGGATTGAAAGAAACATCCAAAGCCCCTTGAGCTGCGAGTAAACCTGCAATATGCCCCATTATTTCACCAGAAACATGATCCATATCGGTGTCCAGCAGCCTTATCGTATCCATCGAGTGTCCCTGATCAGAATCGCTCTCCAGAATAAAGGCTCGCAGAATGTTTGGATGATTCTCAAAAACCTTTGTACCACAACCGTACCCACAATTTATCACACACCCTTCCATGCCACCAGTAGCCTGCTTCCCCAAAGCGGTCAATAGTGCAGCTCCGGTTGGAGTACAAAGTTCGGTGGGTATGTCCAGTGTCTTTATACGAAAGTTTTGTATCATCTGAGCAGTTGCAGGCACTGGTACCGGCATCACTCCGTGCTCACCCTTTATACTCCCATACCCCTCAGTAATTGTGGAAAAAAGTACCTGCTCCACATTAAAGAATTCCAGTCCCAGAGATACTCCCAATACATCTATGATTGTATCTACCGCCCCAATCTCATGAAAATGGACATGCTCTTTTTCAATTCCATGAACGGTTGATTCAGCAGTAGCCAATCGGTCTAATACTAGCTCACAGCGCTCAAAAACCCGCTCAGAAAAAGCGCCCCGTTTTATTATTTCCAATATTTCCCCCAGGTGACGGTAATGAGTGGCTTGCTGCCATTGAGGGTTAATGTATGTGCAACAGATACCGCTACGTTTCACTTTTTCTATGCCAATCCGAATCTCACCTATCCCAAGCCGGTTTAGTTGTCTCTCCAGAAACTCTACCGGAAATCCAAGGCTAATCAACGATGAAAGAATCATATCACCACTTGCACCACAGACAAGATCAAAGTAAATTGTTTTCATAAGATCCCAGTTGAAAAAAACATGATACTACATAGCCTAATTTGAAATAAAATATCTAATCGGAAAAAATAAGAATTAATATCAAAACAATATCTAATCAGAAATAATAAGAAAAGAAATATACTGCCAATTAAGAAAATGAAAATTGATTTTTTCTGATGTTTTCCATCTGATTAAATATTATTTCTGATTAACTCTGACTTTCCCTATTTTTTACCTTGCAATCATTTTTTTTGAGGCAAACTTGAAATAATGGGTAATATACTATAAGAATTTCCGCTCTGAAGCGAAACAAAAGCAAGGGTAAAACGTAACAGAATATGCAAATTTCAGGTAGAATCATAGAAGAGCAAAAGTCCTTTTTTATCGTAAACACCGGGTGTGGAAATGTCCGCTGTACTATCCGCGGTGCACTTAAAAAGACCAAGACAAAACTCTGTGCAGGCGACCTGGTTGATCTCGATTTAATAAACAAAACACCTCCAGAAGGAGTGATCACTACCCTTCACAACAGAACCAGTCTTTTGAAACGACCCGCAGTAGCTAACCTCTCCCAGGTTTTTATAATTACAACAATTAAAACTCCGCCACTGGATCTGGAATCTCTGGACCGATTCCTCTTCTCAGCTCAGGTTTACAATCTAAAGCCTGTCATTGTATTCAACAAAATCGATCTTCTGAAAGATCAGGATCTGAATTGTTTAAAAAAAACAGAGGATATCTATAGCAGAATAGGTTATCAGATCATAGAAACCTCTGCATCCACCGGCTTGGGAGTAAACAATATTCTTCAGCTCTGTGCAGACAAGATCTCTGCCTTTGCAGGACTTTCAGGTGTAGGAAAGAGTTCCCTTTTATCCCTGCTTTTTCCTGACAAAACTTTTAGAATAGGAGATGTTTCAGGCACAAGTGGCAGGGGGACTCACACTACTACCAATGTTTCTCTGTTTCCATTAATTCAAGGGGGCTATGTTGCCGATACCCCCGGACTCTCATTTGTAGATATTCCTTATGTGCCGGAAACAGAAGTGATTCATTACTTTCCCGAACTTGTTTGTAGAATAGGAGAGTGCAGATTCAACGATTGCATTCACGATGGAGAGCCAGGGTGCGCTATTCAATCACTGCTGGAGCAAAACCAGATAGCACCAAGCCGCCACCAAAATTATCTCAAATTTTACAAACAGATGAAAGAGCAAAGAAGACAATACCGGTAACCGGGAACATTTTTTTGTTATTTATCTGATCGCACACAAAATTCCACTGTTCAATCATTCAAATTCTAAACACGGAAAGAACCGAAACGGGAAGAAAGCCTGAATTGAATAAAGAGAATACTGAATAACTTCCCGTTACTGCTTCGAATTTCGTACTTCGAATTTCGAATTTTCCTATATCTTATTCCTCTGTTTTAGATTTAGGATCTTGTTATTTGGAATTTGTTTAGAATTTAAGATTTGTGATTTGGAATTTCTTCTTATTGCTCCTACCTGATCTCTTCCTTTGTGTATCTCCAATAAAGAAGAAAGAAAGCAACCACACAGAAAATAAGAATATTAAATACCGGGTGAAGAGGCCCCATCACAAAAAAGTTTTCATCCTTAATTAAAGAAGTAGCAAAAAACTGTAATGAAGCGATTTTGGGCCAGATTATTCTCCACAAGGCAACAGAAAGTTCGTTCTGCTGAATCTGCTCCATAAAAGATTTAACTAACTCTGTTCTGGATACAGCAAAGATCGAATCGGAGATGTAGCTGACTGCAGCAATTGCCATTGCTGATAAAGCCGCGATAATATCAGGCATTATAAGAGAAAAAAGCAACACCGAAATCACACTGAAAAGCACATTCAAAGAAATCAGAAAAGAGGCTGGAATAAACCAGCTAATCCGACCGCCGGTTTTAAAAATCATTATTAGATATACTGTCAGGTGAAGCAGAAAAACCAGAGCATAAGAAAGAATCCATACCCCAATAACCTTGCCAGAAATGTATTCGATTCGCCTTATCGGTTTTGAGAGTATGGTCACGGTCATTCCATTATCATTGTCCCGATGAAAGACTCTCATCCCCAGTAATATTCCTATCAGAACACCTGCAGCAGAGATTGCATGAAAAGCAGCCATCGATGCCGTCCAGCCTATGGTCAACGAATCAAGTCTCTGATCGTTAACCACCATATCAGCATTAAAACAACCCCGAATCATCAGTACAAAAAGCACAGAAAGTGCTGCCAGCAGAAAGAAGCTGCGACTGTGGAGTTCATCCCTGACCGTAAAAGCAGCAATTCTGATAACATTTTTAATTCTCATAGCTTCAATGTTCCAATTCTGCCTGGGTGATACTTTTTCTCTTCGGAAAAATAATTACCCAAATCATCTATGTGGAAATACAACCTTACCGATATTGAAAACAACCTTTCAAACCTGTTTAAATTGAACTATTTTTCAACGGTTCAGCTTTTTTCAGTCCGTTTTTCTTTTTTGAAAGGAATCAATATGGTCGAGTTTTCTGCAAGTGCAAAAAGCATGCGCTCATCAGAGATTCGCCGCTTAATGGGCCTGGCGGCAGATCCAAAAATTATTTCTTTTGCAGGTGGAATGCCAGCCAACTCCCTTTTCCCAGTCGACGTTATCGATGAACTATATGCCGATTTATCTCTTTCTGCAAAGCAGATTGCCATGCAATACGGTCCCACATCCGGGTATCCTCCATTACTCTCAGTATTGGAAGAGTATTTGCAATCCAGAGGTATTTCACTGGAAAACCAGGGGCTTCTGATTACTACCGGCGCCCAGCAGGCTATCAACCTTCTTACCAAAGTCTTAGTCGACCCAGGTGATCTGGTTATAACCGAATACCCGAGTTTTATTGGTGCACTGGCAGCTTTCATGTCCTATGGCGCAAACCTTTACGGCATTCCCCTGGATAACGAAGGTATCAACCTGGAAAAACTCCGCAACGTACTCGACTCACGGGCTTCTCAGATAAAAATCCTTTATCTTAACCCATGCTTCCAAAATCCAGCAGGAATAATCTATAGCCAGCAGCGCAAGCAAGCACTTTTAGAGCTTCTTCAAGGAAGAAACCTTTGTCTTCTGGAAGACGATCCCTATAGTGAGCTCTATTTCAATGAAGAAGACAAACCATTAACCGTTCCCATGAAAGCTTCAGCCAAAGAGCCTGTACCAATCTGCTATGTTGGTTCTTTTGCCAAAATTTTTGGTCCGGGATTGCGCCTGGGATGGATTCTTGGCCCAAAAGAGATAATTGAGAAATGTGAACTTGCCAAACAATCCTCTGATGCATGCACATCCACTTTTAATCAGGTGCTGGCTCACGAATATCTTAAAAGAGGAAAACTAAAACCCTATGTTGAATCGGTAAGAAAAGTTTATGCCAGACGGGCTGCACTGATGCTTAACGCACTGGAAAAATATATGCCGGAAAATATCTCCTGGACCACACCCAAAGGCGGTTTCTATGTATGGGTAACTATGCCCAAAAATATGGATTCCTCCAAAGTGTTGATGAAATCCATAGAAATGGGAGCAGCATTTGTCATTGGCAACGCATTTGATCCCATGGGAACCAGAAATAACTCATTCAGACTGGCTTTTTCCTATACTCCTGAAGAGAAAATTGAGGATGGAATTAAAATCATAGCAAATGTGATAAAATCAATGATGTAAAAAAGTAACACCAGAGCCTGCGTCTGTCATCGTGTAAACAGAAAGGCCCATCGTGTAATCAGGAGTGGCCCATCGTGTAATCAGGAGTGGCCCATCGTGTAATCAGGAGTGCCCATCGTGTAATCAGGAAAGGCCATCGTGTAATCAGGAAAGGCAATCGTGTAAACTGGAAAGGCAATCGTGTAAACTGAAAAGGCAATCGTGTAAACTGAAAAGGCAATCGTGTAAACAGGAAGTGCAATCGTGTAAACAGGAAGTGCAATCGTGTAAACTAAAAAGGCCCATCATGTAATCAGGAAGGGCAATCGTGTCTGATCTGCAGTCTCATTGGATTACCGGCGCT
>JAAYPC010000226.1 GCA_012519985.1 Fibrobacter sp. | reverse complement strand
CATTTAATATGTAGTGTAGATTTTTCCTTTTAAGCGCTGGAATTAATGTGCCAGGTGGTATTACACTAAAAATATCTTCTAATGTTAATTCTTTAGGATTATTGAAAATGTGCTGCAATACATCTTCCATATTATTCATAAGAAATGAGCCTCTGTGCTTAATCACAAACAATAATCACCATCTTATAATCAACTATTTTATTTTTTGGTAAATCGCATATCCAACATTTTTTCGTTTGCATTTATAAAAATTATATCGCAACAATCAAATAGAGATAAAGATTCTTTTACCCCTAATCACCAAAATCAAACCCAGTAATCTTTTTAAACGTTCTCTTTGCCTCTTCAGGTTGCACTGGCTCGTTTTCAATCCACTCCCGAATTATCAACTGCTTTTCTTCATTCCATTGAATCACACCAGATTCCAACCAATAATTTATGATTTCCAGCGGAAAAACATTCCCTGTAAAATCCTCTTCAAATTCCTGACAGGCAAACTGAACCAGATTTCTATCACATGATGTGATTTTATATTCAAGTGTTAAGGCATGAGAAAGAACCCGCATATCTGTATAACTTAAATCAAATAAATGGTTGGTCTTTGAATTGATAGTACCCATGTCAATAATTGTTTTAATCGCATCAAAATATTCTTTTTCTTTAACCTTTTGTTTTTCATTAAGAACTATAGGTTTTATTCTTGCCCTTAATTCCTTTATCCATGGGTATTTTGTTTTGAATTTGGATGTCCGAAAAATCTCATCATGTACATCAAGAATAGTTTTACACTGAAAACGTTCATCTCTGAACATATCAGGCGCAATTCTCAAAAGCAAAAGTATGGAAGAGGTGTCACAAAGAATAAACATCCGATTTCTAACCACCTATCGTTTTGCTTTTCTCCGAAGCATTTCTTCCATAACTGCCTGTGCATCCATTGAGGTATCCAGGCCTAACCACTCGCCAAGCTTTCGAACTGAACAGTCAGGAATATGCTTCTCGATAACTTTCATAAACTCAGGGGACAGTGCATACATATTTTCCAAAAAATCCTGAACATTGCCAGATCCAAAAAGTACTTTCCTCAAAGTCGGGAACTGTTTTCTGAGATTAACATCTGCTCCAAAGTTTATTTTCTTCGCACACTCAGGTAACAACCCTCTTTCATCCAGTTGCTTATGTATCCCATACAGAGAGTGATGATTCATTAAGCATATATCTTTAAGCTTATTTACAATAAAATTTACAGGTAATCCTTTTATCATCAATGAAACATCTTCAACATATTTATCCGGAAACTGGATGTGGTTTGTCACCATGTCACAAAAATTTTCCTCATCCTGTAAGCTAATCTGGTCAGGGACCTCATCTCTTACAGCATGAACTGTTTCATGAAGCAGATAAAAGATCAGATCTATAATTGAAGTATCAATATTCACGAATACGACTCTGTGATCTGCTATCTTTGAGTAAAAAGCATAGGTATTCTTGATGAGATTATCCGGAAATTCTCTGAAAATTGTGTAAATGCCAAGTTCCGACAAAAGATGAAATGCGTTTTTGTAATCCGTCGGCTTGCCATCTGCAACCTTTGAAAGGGATCGCAATTTATCTGCAATAATTTTGGCATTCTCCTCAGAACGATTCTCTATTCTGATAACCTGAACGAGATCAGCTACCGGAGTTTGTCTGAAAAGATTCAGGTATTCTTTAGCCATCTCAAGTGAAGCATCACGCATGGTATTTGTTACTTTTTTATTACCAATCGTTCGATGAAGAGGTACAGATATCAAGCTTTGGACAGGTTCGGTGAAGAATTTCTCCGGTTTCAAATTAAGAACAGCACAAAGCTTCATTAGATGGCTTCCCCGAGGAGTCACACCCGATATCCATTCATTAACAGCCTGGCGGGAAACACCTAACTCCTCAGATAACTGAATTAAGGTGTATCCAGTCTCTTTAGCCCTTGTTTTAATTAAAGAGCCGTTAAATCCCATTGTGCCCCTCCTCCCCCTAAGCACATTTTACCCTTGAAAGGTAAAAAATAATTACATTTTAGCCTTTAATATAACCATATTACGAAAAAGTGTAAAGTTATAT
>JAAYPC010000225.1 GCA_012519985.1 Fibrobacter sp. | reverse complement strand
TTCCCGAACCTGAAATCTATGCCTCCCCGGAATTTAATTATCGGATCAGAGCCCAGATTAAGGTGGGGCAGAACGGGGTTCGCGGTTTTTTTCGTAGAAAAACCAATGATATCGTGCCAATTGAGCACTGTCCTCTGTTGTGCGATCAGATCAACGGGCTTCTTAAAACTATTAGCGGTAAACCTGAATACATCTCCGGAGGAAATCTCAAGGTGATCTCTGGTGATGATGGTTTGACTTCCGATCCTCTGCTTCCATCAATTACCAAAAGTGTAGCTTCCATCAGGGTGGGCGATTTTAGATTTGAGGTAAACGGGGGAAGTTTTTTTCAGAGCAATCGCTTTTTGCTGGAGCAACTTGGCAACTGGGCAAAGCCACTGGTAGGTGGAGATTTCTGTGTCGATCTTTTCGGAGGAACCGGATTCTTTTCAATTATGCTCTCGAATAATTTTAAGAGAGGTTTACTTATAGAGTCTGTGGATGCACAGGTGCAGATGGCTAATAAAAACTATGCTTCTAACGGCATCTTTTCTTTTACTGCCCAGCATTGTTCCGCAGAACAGGTTCAGTCCGCAATACCTGTTAAACCTGACCTTTTAATTATTGACCCTCCCAGACCCGGATTGACTAAAAAAGCCCGTGAAGGGGTGAAAATGGTTGGTGCAGAAAAGATCCTTTACGTATCATGTAATCCATCAACACAGGCGCGCGATATCTGCTTTTTGACAAAACAATGCGGGTATGCTATAGAAAAAATGGCACTCTTCGATCTTTACCCCAATACTCATCACCTGGAAACCGCGATATTGCTAGGCAAATACAAATCATAATTGTACGGGCAGGGCTTGTCCCTGCCCTTGCCATAATATGCCCATATATGGGCATATTATGGCATATGAGCATATGAGCATATGAGCATATGAGCATATGGGCATATGAGCATATGAGCATATGGGCATATGGGCATATGGGCATATGGGCAGGGGCAGGGACTAGCCCTGCCCCTGCTACAATCGCCCCTGCAATTTTATTCTGAATTTTTCCACAAATTTGGCCGGGTGATAGGATAATTTCGCCTTTCGCAATCCTTCATTGCCCAGATCCTGCTCCCGATTGATATACGTGGTGTTTTTAAATGAACTGGTACAGAACATCTGATTTATCGCTGCATAAATTCCATGATATTCTGATGTCGCTTTTTCAACGTGTATGACAGCCGTATTGTCGTTTAGCAGTTCACCAAGGGTGAAAGCCTCCATTATTCCATCTATAAAAATAGCGGCACCGCTGAGATGCAGTTTTTTAAACTGGGCAAGTGCTTCGTTGATAGCCACAAACTCTTCGCACAGTGAAAGCCCTTCTTTGCAGTGGTAAACCCTGCACCATCGGGAAGAGAATTCCATGCATTGGGAGATATGGGAGTCTGTGAGGGGTTGGTAATCGAACCGGTAGTTTCTAAAGAAACGATTAAGATGGTTTCTTTTGGAGTGAAACCTCCTTCCAGAGAGATTGACCAGATTGGTGGTGTAGTAAAGATAATCAAAATGCTCCCTGAGAGGTTCTGCTATGAATTTTTGATCAGCCTGCAATTCACCGACAATTCGTTTGTCAGCCCGGTCGATTTCGGGTTTACCAGAAGGCTGTCTGGAAAGGTAGTCTAACAACTGCAGAACGGCTTTATTGCGTGGAGGAGGGCCGATTGGTTCCAGGGCATAAGACTTTCCATTTTCATCTGTCGCGATTAGAAGGAGCCAGTTTTCAAAAAGGGCCCAGCGATAATGATACTTTTTTCTCCACATGTACAGGTTTGAGAATGTCAACTCGGAAATTTCGGGCTGATACTGCCACAAAAAAGCGTGAACAGTTTCCCGGTCACCTATTTCAAGGGGTTTGAAATGGGGAAAAACAGATTCCTGGCTCATTTATTTTTTAATATGAACAGTTTTCGGTTTATGAGAGCTGATCAATTATCTCATCAATTTTATCTGCCAATATGAAATCATTTTCAGTAAGGCCACCGATTTTACGGGTATGCAACTCCAGGGTGAGTTTGTTATAATGCAGATGCATATCCGGGTAATGTCCTTCATCTTCTGCAATCTGAGCAATATTGTTGATCAGCTCTATTGCATCCATAAAAGTTTCTCTCTTTACCGTCTTAACAAGACGATGTGGTGTTTTCCGGTTTATTTTCCAATCGGTCAGACTTTTTAGCAGGTCATTTTCTGCCTCTTCATCAAGAGGTGGCACTCCACCTTCACAGATTATACAGCGCTTTTTTCTAAGTTCCATAAAATGCCTCTTCAGGTGATCAGCTTTTCTTTTACACAAGTCAATGCTTTGTTTTCCATACCCGTTCCACAAACGAAGCTCTTCCGGAGCCCTGTTTGTACATCTCATAATGAAAAGGATTCTTTTTGTAGTAATTCTGATGGTAGTCTTCGGCCGGATAAAAGCTGGTAGCTTTTACGATTTCGGTGACTATGGGTTTATCAAATTTACCGGATTTTTCCAGATCGGCTTTCGATTGTTCTGCCAGTTTTTTCTGTTCTTCATTGTGATAGAAGATGGCTGTACGATATTGGCTTCCTTTATCTGCGAATTGCTGATTTGGGGTTGTTGGATCGATATTTCTCCAGAAAACCTCCAGAAGTTCTTTGTAGCTTATTTTCTGTGGATCATAGAGAATCTCTACAACTTCGGCATGTCCTGTAGTACCGGTGGATACTTCTTCATAACAGGGATTTTCGATAATGCCCCCCATATATCCAACCATTGTGGAAACAACACCATCGAGAGCATCAAAAGGTCCCTGCATACACCAGAAACACCCACCGGCAAATGTGGCTTTCTGATTTTTCGATTCTGCCATATCTGCTCCTTTTTTGAAGGTGTTCATTAAAAATACGGCTGTGTGGTAATGGATAGTATTTACCTGCCTCCAAATCCGCCAAAGGGGAACCTGAGAGTGGTCCATTTTTCATTTTTGCCATGTAGAAATAGCTACAGCACTGCCAGATAACCCGGGTAAAAGGCGTTTTTTTTGACAGGTGGAAAAAGTGGCTACAATCATTAAAAAAGACAACTAACATTTCCGATTTTTACCTGGTTTATAGTGAGAACCGGGGCAGTTGTATAAGGATTTTAACGCTGAGGTTTCCGATTATGTTCCTCCTTAAGTCCTCCGCAATATTGTTGGCCTCTCCTTTTAAGCTATATACTCGGTTATTGCACTGGGAGCGGTTCAAAGGTTCCGATTTCTTTTACTTAGATATTCGATATTCACCCTGATTTACCGTTTTCATAAGATGTAATGCGAGATATCTGAACCTCTTAGCCTTGCCTTGTGCTTGATGGTGATAAAAGGAGGGCAGGATGTATATTGTACGCATTTACGATTTTTCCGCCAAAAACAGGATTAAGTGTTAATTGAAAATTGTATTCATGAATTCAATCCAGAGTGATATCTGGCGTGGCGGTGAGAAATGGATGGTAAATGCTGCCAGTGGTCTGGCTGGCAAAGGGCATCAGGTTAGCTGTATTGGAAAGGAAAATGCTGTTTGGCTTCAGAAGGCAGC
This sequence comes from Fibrobacter sp., assembly GCA_012519985.1. Taxonomy (GTDB): domain Bacteria; phylum Fibrobacterota; class Chitinivibrionia; order Chitinivibrionales; family Chitinispirillaceae; genus JAAYPC01. The sequence continues at coordinate 19,783 of JAAYPC010000225.1, read as the reverse complement.
CAGTCGGGGTTTGGAAGTTCTTGAGCTTCCTATACATGCCGATTTTGACCCCTTTATCATTAGCAGACTTTACCGCAAGTTTAAAAGAGAGCGCATAGATCTCCTTTGCTGCAATTTTGAGAAAGATGTACGGTTGGGGGGAATTGCGGCTAAATTATCAGGTGTACCCTGTATTTTTGTGAGAAAAGGCCTTTCTCTTATCTACGAAAAACTTCGTTATAAGCTGGCTTACCTTTACATCGTCGATAGAATTATCACCCCTGCACACTTTGTAAAACAGAATTTTCGTAAATTTTCCTGGCTTGATCAGGACAATATTCATGTGATTCATAATGGTGTGGAAATTCCTGATACCAGTGCTTTTTCCAAAGAGAAGCTAAAGAGGATTGCCGGGGTTCCTTATGAGAGTAAGGTGATTCTGGGGGCTGGATGTATACATCCTCAGAAGGGGTTTCAGTATCTGATTGAAGCCCTTAAAATATTACATCAATCGGGAAATAAGGTTCATCTGGTAATTACTGGTGGAGGTGATCCGAAACCGTATCAGGATCTCTCGCAGTCTTGTGGAATTTCCGGGTTTGTTCATTTTACCGGGCATCGCGATGATGTCAGGGAGCTGATGTACGGAGCAGATGTATTTGTTTTAAGTTCGATTGACGAGGGTTTGCCCAATGTGGTTCTGGAAGCGATGGGTGTTGGAACACCGGTAGTAGCAGCTTTGGCTGGTGGAACAGATGAGATTGTTGCTGATGGAGTAAATGGCTTTACTGTTCCGGTAATGGACAGCTTGAAAATTGCAGAAAAAGTCGCGGTGTTGCTGGAAAATGAGAGCCTTCGGAAACAGTTCGGAGATGAAGGTTTAAAACGTGTACACCAGGATTTTACCATGGAAGTAATGGTCGATTCTCTTAATGAGTTGTTTGTAAAAAGTGTGCATGAAAATTTGAAAAAAAACAGGAATTCTTGTAAATCAGAATAGAGAGATGACTTGTGGAAAAAATTTCCGGCGTCATAATTACATACAATGAAGAGAAGCGGATTGAGGATTGTCTTAAGAGTCTGCTTCCATTTTGTGATGAGATTATACTGGTTGATTCTTTCAGTACAGATCTGACTCTGGAAATCGCTTCGAAATATACTTCGAAGATTTTTCAGCGAAAGTTTGATACCTATGTGACTCAGAAAGACTATGCCACAAGCCTTGCAGAAAACAAATGGGTCTTTTGGATCGATGCCGATGAAAGAGTTTCTGATGATCTTATTCAGGCTATTCTTCAACTGAAAACAGATGGCTTTAAAGCAGATGGGTATATGATAAACCGACTGAGCTATTACATTAATGGTTTTTATAAGTATGGTGGATGGTATCCTGATGCTAAAGTCCGCTTGTTTAATAAGAATTATGGCAACTGGGGAGGAGAAGATCCTCACGACAAAATTATAATGAAAAGTGGTGCACGTATAGGCAAGATCGGAAAAGATGTAATACATTTTTCCTACCGTGATTTGGATCATCAGATTGAGAAAATGAATCAGTTTTCTTCCAGATCAGCTAATGAAAAGGTAAAGGCTGGACAGCAGTTAATCGTATTTCACATGGTATTTAACACCATCTTCAAATTTATAAAGTGCTATATTTTTCAGGGTGGATTTCTTGCAGGTACAAAGGGATTGATTAACTCAGTTATCAATGCTTTTTATGTTTTCAGTAAATATGCAAAATTATGGGAAATGAAAAATAGCAAACCATGTAACTATAAATTATTTACAAAGAATGAAACAGCAGATAGAGAAACTCCTCAGATGTAAAATCCCCGGTCTGTTTTTAGCTCTTTTTTTCCGGAAACGTACTGTACCGGCTTGCACCGGTTTTCCCAGGCATATCGTTTTCCTGCGGCCAGGAAAGCTTGGAGATATGCTTGTAGCTACGCCTTTATTTCATGCATTAAAAAAAGAATTGCCCCAGATAACCATCACTGTTGTCTGCAGTCCATACAATCATGTAATAGTCAAAAATACACCGGATGCAGACAATGTAAAAGTAGTCAACTTCCATTCACTGCGTTCCTTGTCAGATTTATTAAAATGGATTCGCTTAAACATGGTGGATATGGTAGTTGATCTTACTCCCGGCATTTCCAGAACTTCCACAATGCTGTCCTGTTTCTTAGGCAAGGCCGGGACAAGGACTGCCGGGATGCACAAGGGTGAGTTTTCCAGATTCTTTGATATCAACACCGATCCTCAGGGAATGCATATTATAGACCGGAACAGGATATTGCTGGAAACAGTATTGCAGTATCAGTTCAAAACTACCGGTTTTAATCCTTTGATCTATTCTACAAAAGAGCAGGTTGCTGCAGCAGCCGATTTTATCAGAGGAGTTGGTAAAGATGAATTCATTATAGGGATCAACTTATCGGCAGGCAGAAAAGAGCGTCAATGGGCGTATGAAAATTATTTAAGTCTTTCTCTTATGATCCTGAAATATCTCGGAGAATCGGTGAAGGTCATACTATTTTCACATGGTGAACAGAAGCTGTGGGCAGAACAGATTGCCAGGCAAACCGGTTTCCACATTGCTCCTTCCACAGACATACTGACTACGGCTGAGATTCTCAGATTCTGCGAACTGTTATTTACGCCTGACACTGCGTTTCTTCACCTGGCATCTGCAGTGAAAGTTCCGGTAGTTGCTCTTTACTGTACTGCAGGTGAAAACCTGATCAGATGGAGGGCATACGGTGTAAAAGCCAGAGAGCTTGTGGCATCACAGGCATTAAATGTAAATGAGATTACCGTGCAGGAAGTTTTTAAAGAGATAAATGATATGTTGGAAACAGGGAAAAAGGATACAGAGACCAGATGAAACATTTTCCGGAAGGGATTGTACCGGTTTAAATAAAATGAAAAAAAGATCACTTATCAGAAGCATACAGTTTATAGTGCTGATTTTCCTGCTGTCAGTAGAGCTCCCGGCATCACAGGTGATCGACAGGATGTTCTTTACTGGAGTCAGCATCTCATATCATGACAGAGTTGGACACCTCTCTTTTTCAGATGGCAGTGAACAGGATATAGCCCGGAATGAGATTCCATCGGTTGGTTTGCTTGTTGGTAAAAGATTCGCTTTACCCTGGAAATTAAGGTTGCATGTTCCTGTAAATTTGGATTATGGTTCTGCAAGAGAGGAGCCGGAGGAGTCTTTTGATGGAGTAAAGAAGAGCAGCTTATTTCATTTCGGTTTGGTACCTGTGCTGCAGTTGCCTCTGAGGTTGAATTCAGAATCTGCCTTTTATTTGTCATTTGGAAGCGGCCTGCATCTGGTTCGCTTTACCGAGAATACTATTGATGATTTCATGTACTTCCAGACCTGCTCTTCGGTCAGCCTCACAGGGGGAGCTGGTTTTGAGGTCATGACAGCAAAAAACAGGGCGGTTACAGTTCAATATACTCTGCGTTATGGAAAACCGGTTCACTACAAATATATGAAGTGGGATCTTTTTCCCTACAAAGGTCTCGATTATAAAGAAACGATCTTTACCCACAGTATTCAGTTTATCGTAATGGTATACAAGAGCTACCGGCCCTTGTGATGATTTTCGGGTGTGCCGGCATTAACCCATGCACAGAAGCTGGGCACAGAGTACGATTGATGCGAGTTCGGTACGCAGTCTGGTGGGTGCTATTCTTACCATGGTTGAACCATGTGTTTTGAAAAGAGAGATCTCCTTTTCGCTGTAACCGCCGGGTGGGCCGATAAAACAGGACACCGGAAAATCTACAGTGTTAATTGCAGTGCAGATGTTTTCACCTTCAGGGTCAGCAGTGATCTTTTTTCCGGAACAGTTTTCCAGTGCTTGTTCCACGGTTAGTGGGCTATCCAGTGCAGGAAGAAAGGGGTATAGCGATTGTTTCATTGCCGAGATCATTTTGTTTTGCAGTCTCTGGTAATGTTTAGGCCATAGTTTATTCCACCACTGGTCCTGAGAGCAGGCGCAGATAACCGGCGTGATCCGTTCGACACCCATTGCGGTACAGGCTGTTGCAACCGTTTCCAGAGCATCACGATCGGGTATGCCGATATTCAGATGAATTCTGGCATTTATTCTTTGCAAAGATTTTCTGTGTACGATACTTCCGTAAGCCTTACCATCATGTACCTGGTCAAGAGTGCAGGTAAAGATCTGTCCGCAGCCATCAGTAACGTTGAAAAGTTGGTTTTGCTTTAGTCGCAGAACCCTGACTGCATGAGTGGTTTCTGTGTGATCGAGTATTATTGAACTTTCTGTGATCTGACAGGAATAGAAAAGGAAGTGGGTGTAATCTCTCATGGCTTGTTTGTATTACTGTTTAAAGTTTCCGGCATCAGAGCTGCGATCCGCAAGGCTCTTCAATTTATAATACGAGTTAAGGACTTTTCTGTAATAATTAATGGAAAGTGGTTCATTTTTGGATAGAGTCATCTTAATGGTATATGGGCCCTGGTTGTAGGCCAGAAGACCAAGTTTGAAACTTTGGAAGCGGTTAATCAGATGAGTAAGGTAAGCGACACCTACTGCGATATTGATTTCTGGTTTTAAAAGATCATTTTCAGATTTAAGTTCAATATTGAGCAGTTTTGCCATTTCCTTTGCAGTTTCGAATTTCACCTGCATTAATCCCATAGCGCCGCTGAGATTACCGCTTCTGTATCTGCCTAATGCATTAGGGTCAAAAACGCTTTCCACGTGTATTACTGCCAGAAGCAGGATTGGATCATAACCGAATTGCCTGCTACTGGAATAGACCAGATCTGTCAATTGTATGATAGTATTTGGTCCGGTTTTTTTTCCTGCGAAAGAGTAAAGTAACTGGTTTATTCTGGATTTCTCGAATGTCTCCTTAAGGGTGTATTCCAGCAGAAGGTTTTCTTTTTTTAATCCTGCAATATCGTTGGTGTACTTGTGACGGAGGTGCTCATTTTTCAGAATAACAAAGCTCAAGGCGGTGAAACACACCAGTAACAAAGTGATAATTACAATGCTTAGAAGTTCTGAAATCCAGATTTTACTGCCATGGAGCAGAATTCCTAGTCGCTTGGATTTATTGGTTTTGATCATGGCTTTTGCGCAATGGTATCTTTAAGGATTCCCAACTGCTCCATGGGACGCAGTCTTTCCTGCATTCTGTTAATTTCGATGATCGCATGTTGTTTGTAGGTGGTAAGTTCGTAGAGTTCCTGTTGTTGCTCTTTGAGATGACTGTTCTGAAGCCGAATTATGAAGAGCAATGTCGCAAACCATCCGCACAACACTATCAGCACAAAAATGGCAACCGGGCGGGAAATTCTCACGCCGGTTTTACGGGAGAGCAGAACTCCTCTGCGCCTCAGTGTCGCCAGAAGTCCTGTTGGTGCTGCTGTGGAATCATCGGGATATACAGGAATGAGGTTAAAGAAAGGGGCGAATGCTCTGGTGAGAGTTTCATTTTTAAAGATGAGACCCAGTTCTCCTCCCTTTGCTTTCACCGAATTAAGTATCTGAAGAAACATCTGTACAACCGATTCATCTATGTAGGTGACATTTTCCATGTTCACCATGAAGCGCCGGTTGCCATCCTGCAGAAGAACAGCGAATTTTTCCCTCATCTGAGGGATGAGTTCTTTGTGAAATGCTCCTGAAAGAAACAGAAACACTGTATCGTTTCGTCCTTCGATGATTATATCCAGTGTCTCAAAGCGCATCTATGTATTCACCTTTTCTTCTGATTTTTCTGAAGGTAACTTTGCCAATATTTTTCCATCGAGAGGACGGTTCCAGATCTACATTACAGGAGAGAACGATGGCCAGTCCCATGGATGGCTCGCAGGGGGAGTCCGGAGAAGATGCAGGGATACACCAGATGTCAAAAGGTTTCTGGGTTTGAAAATAGAGCCGCACTCCTCCCAGACGATCTTCTATGACCCATTTTGTAGCAGATGTGAATTGAAATAACTCGACTCCGGGTTTCTCAAAAGTTTGTGAGCGGTGCCGGATTTTTACATCTCCGCTGCAAAGTCCCGGGAAACTGAAGAAAAGCTGTGTGGCAAATTTAAAATGACAATCCATCAGAGAGAGATTGGAAAGTTGATAGACAAAATTAAAAACCGGGGAATCCTGTTCCAGACCGTAAACTTTTTCTATGCTCATGGGGCTTAAACGATCAGCTCTGAGTATAGAGCACTGACGCTCAAGAGCGATTCTCACTCCGGAACTGGTTTTGCGAACTTTGTATTCAAACTGGCCATTTAAAAGATTGCCCAGCTCTTTTGCAGTTCCGTTAATCAGGTCTGAACTCTTGCAGTCCTGAGGGAGAATATGATCGATAAACCAGGTCCTTGATTTTCCAGCAACCAGAATGTTTGGTGGTTGATGCTGCTGTGGGGAGTAAGCTGCACACAGATTCAGGTATCGGTCGCGAAAATCAAAAGCGAAGATCTGGCCTCCGTTGGTGTTATCGATATAGGCCTTAAGAGATTTATTAGCCAGAATTATGGATTTGACTCCATTTTTCAGGAAATCGGTAATTCTGATCTGACCACCTTTGGTATTGTTTTTCAAATACAGAGTCCGTTCAATACCGATGAGTTTGGCATAAGACCACAATCGGTCGTTAGTGTTTTCAAATCCGTATTCTTTACCAGGAAGCAGTCGATTGATATCCTGAACCATGCACAATTGACGGATCAGAGGGGCAACTGTTTTGATATCTTTGGTTGCATTGAGTTTGTTGTTGACGTCCAGGAGCTTGCGCTGCAGGATGCCGATCTGATCAAATGAATAAAGGTAATTGAGAAAGTGCTGGTCAGTCTGTTTATTACCTTCAATAAGAAGGCTGGAAGGAACGTATTGCAATCCCAGAGCTGGATTGGAGCTGATGAATTCGCTGAAACGGACCGATTGGAAATTCAAAAGATACTTATCAATTTCACTCGCTGCATAGCGTAGCCATCGGAAGGGGTCGCTGCTTGCACTCAAGGGTATCATATAGTGAACGGTGGCAAATTTTTGGGTTGCCAGCTCACTTTTATCCTGGGAAAAGATTTGATTGAGCCAGTCAATGAAATTAGCTGGGGCTGTCATGGGGTTAATGACATTGGTGGATATCAGGGCCAGTGCTTTACCTGTATGTTCCGCCATCCAGTAACCGCAGCAATATCTGGTTTGTATAGGGAAAAGTTCCTGGCTGAGAATTGCGTAATTCAGTCCTGCATTAGAGAGCATGTCGATCAGAAATGGTTCCCAGTTGGAAAAGGGTGGTAGAAAGCCGCATGGGGTCTCACCGGCCAGTTCAGAAAAAAGCTGCAGACCATGGTTGATATTATGAGAGGTCAAATTAAGAGGAGAGAGACTGAGAAATGGCTCAGTATAGCCGGTCAAAATCCATTCCAGGTTGCCCTTCTTTGATAATTCCCGCAGTTTTGATAATAAAAGAACATCTATGGATTCCAGAAAATAACCGGGAAAAACCAGATTAAATCGAAGGTGCGGAAATTCTGCTGCGATGGAAAGTAAATTAGCAGTGAATGAATTTATAGCATCCTTAAGAGCCGTTTTAGGCATAAGCCGATTTTTACAGGGATGAAGTAGTAAAGCCAGTGCGTGTCGTTTCATATCATTCAAATTATAATTGTTTCATCAACGTTTCAATGGTAGAATGGATTGAGTCATAATTTTGCATGCTGGTGCTTGCAGTGGCATATCCGTTTATTTATATTAGACGATTGCTTTCGTAAAAGTTCAATCTAATTCTTTTATATCGCGCAAAACATTCCCTCAATTACATATCACAACATTGAGTATCGGAGGATAGAAAATGCCCAAATATGTTTATTCATTTGGTGGTGGGAAAGCTGACGGAAATGAGTCAATGAGAAACCTTCTGGGTGGCAAAGGAGCCAATCTTGCCGAAATGGCCGGTCACCCTGATTTAAAACTTCCTGTTCCCCCTGGTTTTACAATAACCACAGAAGTATGTAATTATTATTTCAAGAACAATCGCGAATATCCCAAAGAGCTTAAATCTCAAGTACAGACTGCACTTACTAAAGTTGAAAAATTGATGGGGCGTAAATTTGGCGATACTAAGAATCCTCTTCTGGTATCGGTTCGTTCGGGTGCGCGTAAATCTATGCCTGGTATGATGGATACTGTGTTAAATATTGGTCTTAACGATCAGACTATCGAAGGACTCATCGCCAGAACTCAGAATCCACGATTTGCCTATGATGCTTACAGACGGCTCATAATGATGTATGCCGATGTGGTGATGGAAAAAGCTGAGGGATTGGAGCCCAAGGGGGGAAAAGGCATACGGAAGATTCTTGATGAACGCATGGAGCAGGTGAAAAAAGAGAAGGGGTTTGTAAATGATACTGAACTGACAGCAGATGATCTTAAGTCGCTGGTTCAGGAGTTCAAAGAATCTGTGCTGGAGATTCTGGGCAACCCATTTCCGGAAGATCCTCTGGATCAGTTGTGGGGAGCAATCGGTGCCGTTTTTATGAGCTGGAATGGTAAGAGGGCTGTGGAATATCGCCGCATAGAAAAAATCCCTGATGAATGGGGAACTGCCGTAAACGTTCAGAGTATGGTTTTTGGAAACATGGGAGAGAACTCTGCTACCGGAGTGGCTTTTACCCGTAATCCTGGTACCGGAGAAAATCAGTTTTATGGTGAATATCTGATTAATGCTCAGGGAGAAGATGTTGTTGCCGGAATCCGTACTCCTGCACCAATCAATGAATACTCCCGTCATGAACATGGGGAGCAGTTGGAGACTCTCGAGCAGGTCATGCCCAAAGTTTACAAGCAACTCTATGATATTCAGAGGCGTCTGGAAAAACATTATCGTGACATGCAGGATATCGAGTTTACCATCGAGGACGGAACCCTTTACATGCTTCAGTGCAGGGTCGGTAAGAGAAACGGAGTAGCTGCCGTACGTATGGCCACAGATATGGTAAAGGAAAAATTGATCAATGCTGAGACTGCAATAATGAGAGTTGCACCAACCCAACTGGTGGAGCTTCTTTTACCCATGCTTGATCCTGTAGCCGAACTGGAAGTCGCACCTATTGCCAAAGGATTGCCGGCAGGTCCTGGTGGAGCGGTTGGAAGAGTGGTTTTTAATTCCGAAAAAGCCGTTGAATGGGCATCCAGAGGAGAAATGGTCATTCTGGTTCGGGAAGAGACTTCTCCGGAGGATGTCGATGGAATGCATAAAGCACAGGCTATTCTTACCTCCAAAGGTGGAATGACTTCTCATGCTGCACTGGTGGCCAGAGGCTGGGGAAAATGCTGTATCGTTGGATGTTCTGATATCAGTGTCAACGATGAATCTTTCACCACCAAATCAGGCATAGTTATAAGAGAAGGTGACTGGATCTCTCTGAATGGTACAAAAGGAAATGTGTATCAGGGAGAATTAAAACTGGTTGATGTAGATCTGGAGAATAACGAATCCTACAGCACACTGATGAAGCTTTGTGACCGGTTCAGAACACTTAAAATCAGAACCAATGCAGATACTCCTGCCGATGCAAGGCGGGCAGTAAGTTTTGGAGCTGAAGGGATTGGATTGTTTCGCACAGAGCATATGTTTTACGGTGAAGGAAGTGATCAACCCCTGTTTCTTCTTCGTAAAATGATCATGAGTAACGGAAGTCAGGAACGTCAGGATGCACTGGATCAGCTTGCCGTTTTTGTAAAAAGAGATGTCAAAGCCACCATGGAAGAACTTGACGGCCGTCCCTTTACAATTCGTCTTCTGGATCCTCCTCTTCATGAATTCGTTCCTCATAGTGAGGAGAAACTCGCAGCAATGGCAGAGGAACTTAACATTGATTTAAATCAGATCAGGGAGAGAGGAGAGAGTCTCAAGGAGAATAACCCAATGCTGGGACATCGGGGAGTTCGTCTGGGTGTTACCTACCCGGAGATATCAGCCATGCAGATCCGTGCAATTCTGGAAGCTGCTGGCGAATTGATAAAGGAGGGTAAAAAAGCCTATCCTGAGATCATGATTCCGGTAGCCTGTACCGTAAATGAACTTAACAATCAAAGAGAACTGGTTGACAGTATTCATGCCCAGGTTTGCAAAGATCTGGAAATTAAGAAGATCCCGTTCAGTTTCGGTACCATGATTGAGATTCCTCGTGCTGCCATGACAGCAGAGAAAATGGCTGAAACTGCAGAATTCTTCTCTTTTGGCACCAATGATCTTACTCAGATGTTCTTTGGATTCTCCAGGGATGATATCGGCAGTTTCCTTCCTTCATACCTCAATAAAAAGATTTTGCCATCCGATCCTTTCCAGACAATAGATCAGGAAGGATTGGGAGAACTGATAAAAATCGGAATCGAACGGGGTCGCAGTACCCGCTCTGATCTGAAGGTGGGAATCTGTGGTGAGCATGGTGGAGATCCTGAATCGGTCAAGTTCTGTCATCGTGCCCAGATGAACTATGTTTCCTGTTCACCTTTCCGGGTTCCTATTGCCAGGCTTGCTGCTGCACAAGCTGCAGTTGAGCAGAAATTGGAGGAAGAGGTCAAACCTCAAAGAAAAGTATCGGTACCAAAAGCGGCTGGTGCCAGACCTTCGGCTTCTGCAAAGAAAAAGGCACCTGCAAAGAAAAAAGCATCAGTAGAGAAAAAAGCTCCTGCAAAGAAAAAAGCGGCAGTGGAGAAAAAAACGGCTGTAAAGAAAAAAGCGGCTGTAAAGAAAAAAGCTCCGGCCAAGGCAAAGAAGACTGCTGTGGCCCGCAAAGTGACACCGGTTAAAAAGGCAACCAAAAAGGCTGCAAAAAAAGTAATTGGAAGATCACGAAAAGGAGCAGGAAGATCACGCCGCTAACCATTCTTCTCCAAGGGAAAAAGTGTCTGTGCGGAGACTCCTTGGCAGCTAAACATAAAGGAAGTTTTTCGGACTGACATAAATAACAAGGCACATTAAGTGCCTTGTTGTTTTTCTACCCACAAAAGGCAGATACCTCAATGCTGGAAATAGATCTGCATGTACACTCCATCTTTAGCCATTGCGGGCTTCATACTGTGCTGGAGCTGATAAATCAGGCAAGAGCAACTGGTATGAAAGGTTTAGCCATTACCGATCACGGTCTTACCATGGGAGGAAGGTTAAACGATGTGTTTTTTAATCGGTTCCATTGCCCTTATGATGATCTTGAATTACTTAAGGGAATTGAATGTAATATTCTGGATGAGAAAGGCACAATCGATTTACCTTCAGCCTTTGTTCCATTTCTGGATGTGGTACTGCTGGGAATCCATCATAACACTCCAAAAGGATATTCCAGGGAGTATTATACGTCGTTATTGATTCGTGCGATGGAGAAAAACAGCAGTGTAGACATAATCACTCATCCTAATGATTCTTCCTTTCCCCTGGATTATCGGTCTGTTGCCCGTAAGGCTTCAGACATGGGCATGGCCCTTGAATTGAACAATTCAAGAATTCTTTACTCCAGAAGCAGCATCGAAGACACAATGTCTTTACTACGGATATGCATGCAGGAAAAATGCTCTATTGCGGTATGCAGCGACACCCATGCGATTCACGAACTGGGGCAGGATAGTTCCGTGACTCCACTGTTAAAGAGTGTGGAATTTCCAGAGGAACTGATTGTTACCAGAGAAGCTTCATGCACAATGAAGTTTTTACGAGAAAGAAAAAAGTCTTGCTGATATTAATTCTCTTACTGCAGCCTGTAAGTTTGGAGTATTTCATGATAAGCACCATCTTTTTTTAAATGGCTGCTATAGAGATGATATTGGGAGACCTCAAATGGCTCTGTAGTAAAGAGACTGTGCGCAGATAGAAACAATGCCACTTTTTCCGGTGGAGCCCCGTTGAGCCGTGCAATAGTGATATGCGGATGGAACTTCCTTGTGTCCGGTTCAATTCCGGTTGATGTAACTGACCTTTCAATTTTATTTTGTAATCTGATCAGGTCGGGGTTGTCGGCGATTCCTACCCAGAGGATTCTGGGAATTTTGCGGGGAGGGAAGTGCCCAACACCTTTCAAGGTCAGATTAAAGGGAGAAATCAAGGCTGATTTCAAGGAATATGCGATTTTTTCGGTAGTAGTATTATCGACTTCTCCAATAAAGCGAAGTGTGATGTGCAACTGGGCTTCCTCGATCCATCTGGTTCCCGGAATTGCCATGTAAGTTGAAGTTATATCATCTTTGATGCGTTCCGGTAAGTCTATGGCTATAAATAATCGTGGCATAATGATCCTTTGCTGGTTTTTTGTGTATAGTTATAAACAAAATATCATATCCGAACAGCGCATGGCAAAATGAGAAGAATCAAATCTTAAAAACGGTAGAATTGAAGGTAAAATCATGATTCCTGTGCTTACTGCTAGGCAGATGCGTGAAATTGATGAGAAAGCAATTGGTGGTAACCTGGTTTGTGGATATTCCTACATGCAGAGGGCGGCTTTTGGGATATTTGAAGCCGCATCTGAAATGATTGAAGCCAGAGCGGGCGGAGAAATCGCTATTATTTGTGGCAAAGGAAACAATGGGGGAGATGGATATGTTGCTGCCAGAATGCTTATGGATGCTGGACACAATGTCATGTGCTATTCTTTATACGACACCGACGAGCTCAGGGGAGAAGCAAAAATCGCTTTTAATGAATATATTTCCAGAAAAGGCAACTTTCTGATCCTCAATGATATCGCAGATCTTAACGCACTCAATAACAGTTCTTTAATAATCGATGCAATGCTTGGAACCGGGTTACGGGGAGATCCCAGGGGAATATGCGCTCAGGCAATCGAGGCGGTAAACAACTCAGGCGTTCCGGTACTCTCTGTTGACACTCCATCGGGACTCAATAACGATACTGGCATTCCGGGTGATCCCTGTGTTAAAGCCGATGTAACGGTAACCATGGGATTTCCAAAGGTTGGACTTTATTTTTACCCCGGGAAGCTTTTTACCGGCAGATTGATTGTTCAGGATCTGGGATATCCAGACGAAATAGTTGCACAGAAAAAAGGAGCAATCTATTTGCCATCATTGGATTTTATCCGCAAAAATTTTCCACCCAGAGATCCTGATGGCTCAAAATTCGAACACGGACTGGCTTTACTGGTCTGTGGTGCAAGAGGATATACAGGTGCACCCACACTGGTGGCCGAGGCAGCATTAAGAACCGGTTGCGGTATGACTCATCTTGCCTCACCTCTCTCCTGTATCCCAATATTGTCGATTAAAAATACTGAAACTGTGCTGCATGCTTTAGATGAAACCGGAAACGGCACAGTCGCTTACAGTTCACTAAATCAGATACTGGAACTGATTAAAGGCAAAAATGCACTTTGCATCGGACCAGGTTTGAGTCATGATCCCCAGGCTTGTCAACTGGTGAGGGAGTTGATATCTAACGTAAATATTCCTTCCGTACTGGATGCAGATGGATTAAATGCATTTAAGGGGGTATCCGAAGAACTCAAAAAGCACAGTGGAGAGCTGATTATCACCCCTCATCGGGGCGAATGGCAGCGACTATTCGGAGAGTTGCCTTCTGAACCATTGGAAATAATTTCACAGGTAAAATCGATTGCCAGTCTGTACCGGCTCACTATTCTGCTTAAAGGCAGTACCACCATAGTAGCAACTCCCAAAGGTGATGTGTTTATCTTACCTTTTGGAAATTCGGCTCTGGCTAAAGCCGGAACCGGAGATGTCCTCAGTGGAATAATAGTTTCTCTGATAGCAATGGGAGTATCCACATCTGTAGCGGCAGTTATAGGAAGCTATATTCAACAGAAAGCAGCAGTATTGGCAAGCCAGAGCCTCAGTGAATATTCTGTTACAGCAACCGATGTCATAGCAAACATTCATAAGGTTATACTATCAATAATCGGGGCTGATAGATAATAGCCTGGTTTCAGTGGTATCCGGTTAATTATACAAAAGAAGACTGTATAATACGGTAAAGCATGTAAGTAAGTTCCAAATCACAAATACCCAGTTTGTCCCCCGTCTTTTTTAGAGTAGTTTATTCTAAATGAAAAGACTTCTCCTCGAAGATTCGTCGAAGTGACTGTCAACAAGGGCTTATCGGAAAAACCAACAGGTTTGCCTTATCGGGCTTTAATTAAGTCCCTGTCTAATGGACAATTTGGGTTTATATGTAATTTAAGATTTGCGATTTGAGATTTCTTTGAATGATCTTTCGTCAAATTAGCCGGACATCACTGGTCTGGTTTAATGATCTGGCAGGAAAGAGGTATCCGTTTTCCCCTTGGCTGTGTCTATTGTCGAATCAGGGGAATGTTTTTGTGCTTGAACCGAAACCGCAGTTTTTCCAAGAATCAGATTCCTGGATTTTGGCTTTGCGGTGAAAAAAACGATTATCGCAGAACAACTCAAAAGCATTGTTATTCCTCCCAGAATAAAGGGGAGGTGTCGTATCTTGCTTTTTTGAGAGATATACTGAGTATCTTCCAGCAGTCTGGCCTGCTCTATTTTACGTATTGCGGATGGGATTCTACAGCAGCAAAAATCTTTGGATGCGCTGAGCTGGTATTGGTTAAACAGGGTCTTAATCTCCAATGCCCGGTACTCTTCGGATGATTTCTGGAACTCAACGATTCTGGAGCAATCTAAAGACAGCAGTGCTCCCTTGCATTGTCGATCTATGATTTTTAAAATCTCGGTGCCCCCAGGACGTTCTGAAGGGTTCTTTTTAAGGCATCTATCAACCAGATCTGCAAGCCAGAGCAGTACTGTAGGATTTTTTTTGCGTATGTCTTCAGGTTTATTTGAAATGATTGCATTAATGATGGACTGGGGGGTGTTGCCGATGAATGGCAATTCTCCAGATAAACAGAAATAAAGAAGAACTCCCAGCGAGAAGATATCGCTTGCTCCGGTAACTGCTTTATTGGTAGCCTGTTCGGGAGAGATGAAATAGGGTGATCCGATAAATGAACCGCTACGGGCGAGTGATTTTGCATTCGATAGGGATGCGATTCCAAAATCGGTAATACGGATTATTCCCTTTTTATTTAAAAGTATATTTGCGGGTTTAATGTCCCGATGAATTATTCCTTTTTGGTGAGCGCAGATCAGTCCACATACAATTTGCCGGGCGATTCCTATGGTTATCAGATTTGGCAGTGCTCCATAGGAGTCCAGTAATTCCTGAAGATTCATCCCATCTATATATTCCATTACCAGAAATGGACGATTGTTATTTTCTCCATAATCAAAGATACGGACAATGTTATCGTGAGAAAGAGCGGCAATTGCTTTTGCTTCGAAGGAGAATCTCTGGATGGCATCGGTGCGGTGCAGCAGATGGGGATGCATCATTTTCAGTGCTACTTCACGATCCAACAATCTGTCTTCAGCCAGAAAAACACTGGCCATACCACCGACACTGATTTTCCTTTTTATCTGATATCGCTGCAGGGGATGATTCTGGTTCATTGAGAACGGAGTGCTTCCTGGGGTAGCAACAAAATATTAATGCATACATTGATAATAATATAATCTCTATTGATGTAAACATCTAAAGAGAAACAAAAAAACTTGCTGCAATCCCACAGGGTTTTGAAAAAAAGTGACAAAAAGAGCATAGATGAGATTAGAAATCCAGAGATTCACAGGTGCTTGTTAGCAAAATCCCTTTGCTGGAAGCGCCCTGGATTTTTTCAGATTCTTTAAATAATTCTTTTAACGCTTGTAATTCGCTACTGATTTTTTCTGAAAAAGCGGATTGCGTCCAGAACAAGGCTCATATCTACACAGGTATTAACACAAGGCCCGTGAGGCCGGTCATTGATTACTCCGTAGACCGGAATAGGGTGAACATCCTGGATTCCCAGAGTAAGATCTCTTTCACATGCAACTGCTATTATGCCATCCGGATGGAGAGCTGCAACTTTACGGCGGGCTAATGTTCCACCATTTACCACTTCGATTTTAAGTCCATGCTGTTCTCCAAGGGTAACCAGTTCACCAACAGGACAGCGTCCACAGCGTACGCAGTTGTTTACATCGTTGGTGATTTTACGGTTGCAGATATCTATTTGAAGACAATGCGGCAGTAAGACCAGTATCTTATCTCCTTTGATTCTTCCGGATTGTGCCTTGGTCAGGGCGTTGTTTACTTTAACAAAGGAGGCTCTTAGCTTGTTTCTGTCTATTTTAAATAACTGGGCCAGAGAGATTGCCACAGGAAACAATAGCTTTACCGTTACAGATCTTTTATTATGGGGATACAGAAGATCTATTCCCACTAAAGATGTGACAGTTATGAGAAAGAGACCGGAGAATAGGATGCCAAAGAATAGAAGAAAGGAGATACCTACCAGAAGATCCACTCTTGGATTTAACTCGAAGAGTCTGGGGTGGATAAGATAATAAATAACACCTTCTATACCTGCAACGATTAAAAGGCTAAGCCAGCAAAAAAACAGAAAAGGGAATTTTGTCCATGCCGCTCGCCAGGCGGTCTCTTCAGAGACAGATACGCTAAGAGTTGAGTTATTCATCTAAGCCTTTGAAACAGGTTATGCTACATTCTCGACTCTTTGTACCTGTGGAATGCGACTCTTGAGCACCCGTTCAACACCCATTTTCAGAGTCATTGCTGCACCCGGGCATCCGCTGCAAGCCCCTCTGAGGCGGACCTTGACTACTCCATCTTCAGTGACATCTATTAGCTCTATATCACCACCATCTGCCTGGAGATTAGGACGGATCTCATTTATTACCTGCTGAACTTGTTCTTTCATAATAGCCTCATTCATCGTTTAAGTTGCAATATTACTGTATTTAGAATTCGATTAAGAATTAAAACATATTGCAAAATAAATACCTTTTCAGGAAATGCAAAATCTTATTTCAATCCAGGATTCTGAAAATTATTATCAGAATTCAGCAATGTCCGGTTAATTAAACAAACAAGCCCTTTAAGCAGTTTTAACATTTCCGGTTCTTCGTTTAGATATTCCATTCAGATTACTTCTGATTAGATATTGTTTTGTTATTAATTCCCGTTTTTTTCATACTTGATATTTTAACCTCATTTTTCGCCATCAGACACCTGAGTAGTAACAAAATATTTTCTAAAGTTCCCTCTGTTTTTGCCGATATAATAATAGGAGAAGGTGGCTGTTGCTTTATGAAAGGCCAATAAAAAAGGACAAAAGCACCGTGCTTTTGTCCCCAGGAGATTTCGTAAGGTAGAAGAAACGGCAAATCCTTACTTTTTAAGTATCGGTAGTTTGTGCAAAATTCTTTAGAGGGATCTGAAAAATGATAGTCCAGGGACCAGGACTGCAAAGCTACACTCAGCCTAAAACCAGCCTTAAAAGCCTTAAAGGTCAGCAAAAGGCAACTGGAATCCCGCTGAATAAAGAGAAAGACACTGTAGAGTTGAGTGGCATTGGCCTTGAACGCTTTGAACACCTGTTAAAGATACGCCAGAAAATCCAGAATGGTTTTTATAACTCCGATTCTGTTCTGGAAGATATAAGCCACGGATTGGCAAAAGCTTTAGACCCTCAGTAGAAGAATAATCTCCTCAGTTTTTCCCCTTGAAAGCAGTTCAAAAACTGTTTCAATCTGCAACAACCGTATAGATTGTCTTGACCTGTCATTTCTATATCAGTACAATTAAAGTCTTTAATCGTAGCTTCATGCAGGAGTGGAAATAAATGACAAAATTGCTCAGATTATGTTTCTTCTCATCAGTACTAATAGGAATAACTTTTCAATGCATAAGAAATGACAAAGTGTTGAAGGCGGATCTGGTGGTAGGAGAGCAGGTGGAATGCAGGAATGGCTATGTCAGGAAAATGACAGATGGGTATACACTGGGAGAGGATGATACTGTAATTGTCTCATCAAGTTCCAAAGTAAAGTTAGTATTTGGTGATGGAATTATTTACCTTAACCGCAATTCAAAACTGAGAGTAGGCTCCATGGCCAGACAGAGTGGCAGTTACCGGCTCAAGCTGTATCTTCTTGAGGGGGAGTTGTATTTCACTTCGAGTGAACAGAAGAGGAATCAGGATTCATTTGTTTTTATCGGCCATGGCGTAACTGTAACTGCAAGTACCGGCAGTGTAAATATCAAATCGGACAGGGAACAATTGACCATAGTACAACTTTCCGGCTCTACACTGCTTACTTCTATTGACACCGAAGAACGACTTATAAATTCCTGCAGTCGTCTGGAGATCAGGGGACTTAATAGAAGCCGGGTTATGCCTGTCAGTCAATCAGATGTTTTGAATCTGAAAGACTGGGTCGGAAATACGACGATTACTGCGGCGTTATCTCAGGCAGGATGTACTGCTCAAAGCGCTGTTGTCAAAAATTTAGCCCCGGAATGGGTAAGATTGCCCGATGAAGTGTACATGGCTGGTGAGTCGGTTATCGATACGGTTCAGGCGATTGATCCGGAAAACGGAGAAGTAACCTATCATTTGCTTTCAGGGCTGCAAGGAATGACTCTGGATGAAAAAAGTGGTGAATTGCGGTTTAATCCAATCAGCACCGGAAGTGCAAATGTAACTATCAAGGCAATCGATTCAGATTCACAATCTTCCGTGCTGGATCATTTCATTACTATCTCTTCGATGCCTGCGGTGGTGTTAAACGCTCCACGCATGGTCAGTCCCGGCGAATATTTCAACATTAATGCCTCTCTTCCAAAAAATCTGGCTAAGCAGGCATCCGGATATCTTTATCGGTTCGACTGTAATGGTGATGGTGTTTTTGACTATCCGGAGTCAGAAAAATTCGGGAAAAGATCGGGTGTAAAAAACTGCGTCTTCTCTCAGGAGGGTACCTATTTATTGAAAGTAGAGATGAAAGATTCTGAAGGAAAAACCGTTTCTGCTGCCCGTAAAGTTATTGTTAACAGAAGGCCAGAGGCTTCTCTTAAAGTAACACCGGTTGTTGGTACGACTGAAACTGAATTCTTGCTGGATGCCTCAGGCTGCAGAGATACACGCGATGCTCCGGAAGAGCTGATGGTACGGTTTGATATCGATAATGATGGCCGGTGGGATATCCCTTTCAGCACTGGATTTATCGCTGAAAAACGAACTAAATACAGTTGGAGTGAAGCTGGTAAATTCAGAGTCATTGTTCAGGTAATAGACAAGCAGGGAATGACCGATACCGCTTCTGCAGAAGTAACCGTTGGCCGTGGTATAAAAATCGATTATATAACCTGTCCTGATACTATACATGTCGGAGACTCCATAAGGATTGAATGTAAGTACACACCTTCAGAATTTGCGGTTAAGACATTTGAATGGAGCCTCGATTCTGACACCGCTTTTGAGATTTCAACCGATAAACCGGTTTACAATCATGTTTTCAGAAAAGAGGGTGCTGTTGATATCAGGTGTCGTATTATCGATGAAAAAGGGTTTGCTGCCACACAACATAAGAAAGTGATAATCGTAAATAGTGGTTGTACTGTTAATGCCGGCGGACCTTACAAAACCAATGTAAATGCTCCCGTTGTACTGGAGGGTGTTGCCAAAGACCCTGATAACAAAATTCTGAAATATTACTGGGATTTTGATGGGGACAGAATCCCGGACTGGAACTCCGAACAAAATGGCAAAACTACTCACGTGTTCAAAAAATCAGGCAAAAAAAAGGTGTTCTTCTCAGTAATGACCGATGACAGTCTGAAGTTTTATGATAGTACTTTTGTTGAGGTCATTAATGAAGCTCCTGTAGCCGATGCCGGT
>JAAYPC010000224.1 GCA_012519985.1 Fibrobacter sp. | reverse complement strand
CGTGATGTTCCTGTTACTTCGGTTACAGGTGATGATTATATTCGTTTTCTTGAAGTAATACTTCCCGGCGGCGGAATGGTGATGGAAACCCAGCTTACACCTGTTGATAGTGTTGCTCCTGTTTTGCAAGCAGCACAGTTGGTCTCTTACGGAGGTATTATAGATTCATTGCGGGTTATTTTCTCTGAAACTGTCAGGCCAGTCAGTTACAATCGACCCTTTCTTTTCAGGAAACCTTCGGGAGTCTCATATCTGATATATCTATCTTCTGTAACATTAACTGACAGTATACTGACTGGCATCCCCAATGATATTTCCTATATGAGTGAGGGGGATTCTGTCTGGATCAATACAGTTGCATCAATTACTGACAATGCAGGTAATATACAGTTGAATCCTCAGAACCGCAGAGTCTTTCTGGAAAGGCTTATGTTTGATGACATAATCACTTTCTCCGGGGCTACATACTATGACCGGAATGCAGATGGCTTTATTGACAGTATCACAATCAGCACTTCTGGCCCTGTCATTCAAGGTAACTTGAGTGCCATTCTTTCTTTGACATCTTTACCAGATTTTCGAAATTTTACTATTGTCAGTCAGTATCTGGAGGAAAACACAATTGTGTTGATAGTGCAGGAGAACAGAGATGAGCCTAATACTGCAGTCACCGAAAGTGATCGAATCGTTTTGACACAGGGAGTAATTTCTGGAAGCATTCTGGTTCTGGGTACCAATGTTCTTGTTCAGGATCGGGTTGCACCGGTTATCCTCTGGGCTCACCTGGACGCCCATGATGTGGGAGAGGATTCTGTGCTGGTACGTTTTTCTGAACCAGTAGCTCCAATAAATAATGAAAGACCTTTCCTTTTCTTACGACCTGGAGCTGATGAATACGAGGTAATCCTGAGAGCTGTTTTTCAGGATAATGACGGGAGGTACACGGGAGAGGTGATCTCGGTTCAACAGGATTCAATAATGATAGGTGATTCGGTCTGGATCAATACTGCCGCATCCATTGGAGACTATCAATCAAACGTTCAAAATAATCCCCTGAACAGACGGGTACCACTGACTGTCAATTTGCTTGATTTCCCGGTTGTTCTCACCAAGGCTGCCTACTTTGATATGAATGAAGATGGCTTTATCGATAGAATTAAAATCTGGTATACCGGGCCTTTACACAACAATGATCTTCAGAGAGTGCTGGAGCTTATAAGTTTACCCTCTTTTCGATTATTCTCTATTCTCAATATAACTACTTTGAATACTGCAATTTTTTTGACGGTAAGTGAACAATCAGCCATACCAAGGACCTCAATTTTTTCAGCGGACAGAATCACCACAAGGGGTGGACATCTTCCTGAAGGAGGTTATTTGATCGGAGTTTTTCTTACAGTTTTAGACAGTGTCGCTCCTGTAATTAACAGTGCACATCTGGACTGGTACAACCAGAATCACCAGATGCTTAGGATTACCTTTTCTGAGCCGGTGAAAAGAGTGTCTTCCAATCAGCCTTTTCTCTTTCAAAAGCCGGATGGCACATTCTATACCGTATACACGTTTCCCGATAACCGGCTCAGTAATGCCAATTACACTGGTCAGATACAAAATGTAAACCATCCAAATGGAATCCAGCAAAGCGATTCAATCTGGATATCGGAAAATGGTGATATAACTGATTTGGCGAATATCACACAAATTGCGTTTCTCAATCGTAAGGTGCAGATGACTATTACTTATCATTTTAAGATGCGCTATCTTGCAGAAAACAATCCATTCTCAGAAGGTAAAAGAAGTATTCCTCAACCGGTCGAACAAGCTTACGCCACTAGTAATGTAAGCCTCCCGGCTGATGGAATGGTGATTATTGTTGAACCTGATCGTGTTATTTCACATGAATATCCATTAAAGGGAACCGTTTCTATCTACGATGTGGTTCAGAACCCTGTTATCCAGAAAAAGACTATGGTTTTTCATAATGAAACCAACCGGCTGTATTTCGTATGGGATGGCCGCAATTATAATGGAAGAAAGGTGGGGACCGGGACTTATCTGGCTGTTATTAATGTAACTGGACCCGATAAAAGGAAATTCAGCAGCAAAATTAATATTGGAGTAAAGAGGTAATAAATCGGATCCGGGTACGACGGAGCTTACAATATCTGTTATCAGTGCGTAAAATTTTGCGTAAGTATAATGTAGAAATTCTCTTCAAGCGTGAAAGTATGCCGAAGACCGAATGAAGGGCCGAATATGAGAAAGCTGCTTGTAAGGTTCCGTGAGGGTTCGGACAGTGGACTGCCCATTCTACTCTGCATATTTCCATTGGTTTTCTTTATCCAGGCACAAAAGAGGGCATAAGACTTGCAGCTTTTTTACTGTGGGTAGTTTTTGCCAAGGGGGTAGCATGCTGAAAAGATTAAAAGAGTACCTGGACCAGCACACAATAAGATATCAGATAATAACCCACTCTGTTGCATACACATCACAGGAAATCGCTGCAGCAACTCATATTTCGGGTCAGCAGATGGCAAAGGTAGTGATGATAAAGGCGGATGGGAAAATGATCATGACTGTACTGCCAGCCTCTCATGTGGTTGATCTGAGGCGGATTCAGGAAATCTGCGGCGCAAGTAAGGTGGAGTTAGCCAGTGAGTCGGAATATGCTCCGATTTTTGAAGACTGTGAACCTGGTGCTATGCCTCCCTTCGGGAACCTGTATAATCTGAAAGTCTATGCTTCTACACCACTTAGTGATTATGAGCAGATAGTGTTCAATGCTGGAAATCATCGTGAGCTGGTAAAATTATCATACAAGGATTTCGACAATTTGGTTAAACCAGAGACTGCAGCTTTCAGTATAAAAGAATCATAAAGGTGATAAGAGAAAAAAATGTTTCTGCTGGTTCCGGGTGTGAAACGGTGACAGAATCGTTCATTTTGCCTTCAGATAAACTTTTAAGTTATATTACTCAGCCTTTTCTTGCACCTTTGAAATTCAAATGGCTATTTTTTGATCATTCGACTTTAAAAAAGAAAATCATCTATTGTTTTTCTTCTGTCAGCCAATACGGGATGTGAGTTGCAAATTGTGTTATGTTTAAAACGGGTTTTAGACATCTGTAATTGTTTAAAAAGAACCATAATTTTATATTATCAGCTTCAACCAGTGCCATTAGGGTACATAGGAGAAATAAATGTGTGGAATAGTCGGTTATATAGGAAATAGGAATGCTTATCCTATTTTGATTGAAGGGCTCAGCGCTTTGGAGTACCGTGGATATGATAGTGCTGGTATTGCATTGGTAGATAGTCAGGGTCTCACCATTTTTAAGGATAAAGGAAAAGTAGATAACCTCAGGGTTTTAACCAAAGACCAGATAAATGGGAGCTTTTTAACCGGTATAGCACATACCAGATGGGCCACTCATGGTGCGCCTTCAATGCTAAATGCTCATCCACACATGGACCATAATAAACGTATTGCTTTGGTTCATAATGGAATTATAGAAAACTATGTCTCTATTAAAAACCGCCTGGCAGAGGAAGGAATAAAGTTTAGTTCTGAGACCGATTCAGAAGTTCTGGCACAATTAGTCGGAAAATATTACGAGGGGGATCTGACCGCAGCAGTCAGACGTGCTCTTCTGGAAGTGGAAGGAACATTTGGCATTGCGGTGGTTGCCTGTGATAATCCTGGAATAATAGTGGGTGCCAGAAGAGGCTCGCCATTGGTAGTTGGGATAGGAGAGTCAGAGCTTCTGCTGGCTTCCGATGCCTCAGCTATTGTCCGCCATACCAATCAGGTTATCTATCTGAAAGACAACAATCTTATAGAATTGAAACCAGACGGATTTTGCACCACCACTCTGGATAACCACAAGATTAATCCGGAAATTCAAATGCTGGATTGGGATGCCAGTTCGCTGGCTAAGGGTGGTTTTGAGCATTTCATGCTCAAGGAGATCTTTGAACAACCAGAAACGATCGAGAATGCCATGCGTGGGCGTCTTCTGATCGAAGATGGGACAGCTCGTCTGGATGGACTCAATCTGGTCCTTCAGGAGCTGCGGGGCATTAAGCGGTTGATTTTTGTGGCCTGTGGTACAAGCTGGCACGCCGCTCTTGCTGGAGAGTATATGATAGAGGAAATTGCGGGAATACCCGTTGAAGTGGAATACGCTTCTGAATTCCGTTATCGTAATCCTATTATTGATCCCAATACTCTGGTTTTTGTAATCAGCCAGTCAGGGGAAACTGCCGATACACTGGCAGCTCTGAGAGAAGCAGCTCATAAGGGTGCTACGGTTCTGGGAATCTGTAATGTTGTGGGCTCCAGTATTGCTCGTGAGACTCATGGGGGAGTATATCTTCATGCAGGGCCGGAAATCGGGGTAGCTTCCACAAAAGCATTCACCTCTCAGTTAACCGTTCTGGCTCTTCTTACCCTGCTTCTGGGACGAATGCGGCGAATCTCTCACAGCGATGGAGTTACTATCGCCAAGGCTTTGGCACAGATCCCCAGTCAGGTCAAAGAGATACTCAAACAGAACGATAAAATACGTGAAATAGCAGAAATCTATGCTAAACATAACAATTTCCTGTATCTGGGACGATCATACAACTTCCCGGTCGCTCTGGAAGGTGCTCTCAAGCTCAAGGAAATCTCTTATGTGCATGCAGAGGGGTATGCTGCGGCGGAAATGAAACATGGACCCATAGCTTTGATCGATAAGGATATGCCTTCGGTCGTTCTTGCTTTAAAAGACAGTGTCTATGATAAGGTTATTTCCAATATCCAGGAAGTAAATGCCAGGGGTGGAAGTGTCATTGCCATTGCCAGTGAAGGGGATAATGAAATAGTAAAACATGCCCGTCATGTGATCTATATTCCAAGAACAATCCAGATGCTCACTCCTCTTCTTTCGGTTATACCTTTACAGTTGCTGGCATATCATATTGCCGCAATCAGAGGCTGTGAAATCGATCAGCCTCGCAATCTGGCTAAAAGCGTTACTGTTGAGTGAGTAGTGCTGCTTTTTAGTAAACCAGTTCACTTTGAACGGAACCGATCAAAGTGACTGTTTTTTTATTTACAATTTAATGCTGAATGAGGCTTTGAGTGCCGCAAAAACAACAGGAATACGAAGTCAGACTGGATCTTTTTGAAGGCCCTCTTGATCTGCTTTTATATCTGGTCAATAAGTCTGAAGTCAGTATCGTTGATATATCGGTATCAGAAGTTGCACACCAGTATATCCAGTATCTGGATTTAATGCGGGATCTGAACATCGACATTGCTTCAGAGTATCTGCACATGGCTGCAACCCTCATACGGCTTAAAGCCAGAGAGCTTCTGCCTCCTTCTGATGATGAGCAGATTGAGCAGGAAGATGGCATCTATAACCGTGAACAGCTCATCGAACAGCTCCTTGAGTACAAAAAATACAAAGAAGCTGCTGCCTCTCTGAAAGTGTTCGAGGCTGAACAGTTTGGGGCTTTTCCCAGAGGGAAGGCTGAAATCCTGGAAAATGTGCCTGACCAGCAGGAAGTCGATCTGGGAAATATCAGCATATTTGATCTCCTCTCTGCTTTTAAAAGAGTCCTGGACAGAGCTGAAAATTCTCCGGAAGAGTTAAACCATGTCGTATCGGTAGATGCCGTAAAACTTGACGATCGAATCGAGTATGTTTTAGTTTATTTATCCGAGCATGATGAGGTGCCATTTGAAGAGCTTTTCTCAGGCGATCAAAGAAGAATCATGCTGGTAATGACTTTTATGGCAGTTTTGGAATTGACCAAAATGCAGGAGATCTCTTTTCGCCAGGAATCCAATTTCGGTCCTATCTATGTAAAAAGGCGACTGGAAAAGGACGACACCGAGCAGATCAACAATACAGATACGGTTTAGAGCAGTTTCTCTAAATAATGCGCATTATTTTCAGGAGTTTTCATGAAAACAGTGGAAAATGACGGTTTTGTGGAAGTCGAAAGCCAGTTGGACGATCAACAGGAGCAAGCCTCCACAGGTGATTTTACGGCCGATTCACTAAGAATACTGGAAGCGTTGTTGTTTGCTTCTGATGAGCTTTTGTCTGCTGCCAGAATAAAAGCTATTCTTCCGGATAATCCTGATGCCCGTAAGATAAGAAAAATGGTGGATAAAATTAATGTGCAACTTCAAAAAGAACGCCACCCATTTGAAATCGTCGAAATCGGTGGTGGTTATCAGTTTCGCACAGTAGCCTATTATCACCCTTGGGTTCGTCAGATCTTCAAGGAAAAAGCCGCTAAAAAACTCTCAATCCAGGCTTTGGAATGTCTGGCTATAATCGCTTACAAACAACCTGTAAGCAAAGCAGAAATTGAAGCGATTAGAGGGGTTGTATCCGATGGAGCCATGAAAACCCTGCTGGAAAAAAAACTGGTTACCATTTCCGGAAGAAGTGACAAGCCAGGTAAACCTCTCCAATACAGTACAACACACGAATTCCTGAAATATTTCGGACTCAATAAAATAGAAGACCTTCCAAGAATTGAGGAATTTGAGGCTATTGCACGGGAAAAAATCGATGATCTTTCTTTTGAAGAACTAAGCGGTGCTGAAGGGAATGAAGCCGACGTTGACACAGAAAATCAGGACATCGAAACCGAGCAGCAGGAAATGGTAAGTGAAGATTCTCAGATATCCGAGTCAACTGAGACTGAAGGGCAAGCGGATTCTGAACTTCTTGAAAAGCAAAACCTTTCAGGTGAAGATCAACTGGGGCAGGATAATACAAAAGAGACATCCGAAACCATTTCCGGTTCTGAGACACCTGCTCAAGCAGAGCAAATCCAGGTCGCTCCTGAGCCAACCGCAGTCTTTGAAATACATGATTTCTTAAATGAAGATGACAGCGAAGAAGAGGCAAAGGCGAAGGAACCTTCAGATGAAAAGGTCACTGTTGCACCCGAACCCACTGCGGTTTTTGAGATACATGATTTTGTGGATGAATTGGAATCTGAAGCTTCGGCGGAAGAGAATTCTGATCAAACCGGCAATAGTCTCAGTGATAATTGCAGTTCAGAATCATCATCAACTGGAAAAAAAATGAACTCTGGCTATGATCTGGATATGATTGAAATTGAGACTGCTGAGATCGCTGTAGACAATAAGGAACAGTCCGTACAGAAAAATGAGATTACAGATTCAAAAAACTCTGCTGATTCCGGAGAGAAGAAAGCCGGATCTGTTGAGAATAGTGATGAGGATGCGGAAACTCTGGAGATCTTTCTTCCTGGAAAATCTGTTTCTAATGTTGAAAATGAAGACTCAACACAGCAGAAAAAGGGCTTTTTTTCTAAAATCCGTAAGAAGAAAAATGAGGAGTCAGAAGAGTAAACCATGGACCAGTCTACTCAGACCGAAAAGAGCAGTGAACGGGCGGTGCGAAATGATAACACCACTCCTATGATGCGTCAATACAACGAAATAAAATCGCGGAATCCCGATACTGTGCTTCTTTACAGGATGGGCGATTTTTATGAAATGTTTAATGAGGATGCAAAAATTGCCTCCAAGGTTCTGGGATTGACATTGACCAGCCGCAATCATGGGGGAGCAGACAATACCCCTCTGGCTGGTTTCCCTTTCCATGCACTCGAACGTTATGCTAATCGACTGGTGAAAGCCGGCTATAAAATTGCTATCTGCGAGCAGACTGAAGATCCCAAGCTGGCTAAAGGAATAGTCAAACGC
The DNA here is from genome assembly GCA_012519985.1 of Fibrobacter sp. Taxonomy (GTDB): domain Bacteria; phylum Fibrobacterota; class Chitinivibrionia; order Chitinivibrionales; family Chitinispirillaceae; genus JAAYPC01. The sequence goes on along the minus strand of JAAYPC010000224.1, from coordinate 21,830 downwards.
GATATAGTAGAGGTTATTACAGCCGGTACTGCAACCGATGACAGTTTCATAGAAGAAAAGGCCAATAATTTTATCGTTTCTCTTCACTGTGAAAACGATAAGGTGGGTATTGCGGTCTGCGATTTGTCTACCGGTTTATTTCAGGTGGAAGAGGTTCTGTCTTCCGAAGTCGAAAAAGAGATAGTAAGAATCGATCCCAGCGAAATTCTTCTGGCAGATGTCCAGAATCACCCGTTGCACACTCTTTTATCTGAAAACTTCAGATCAGTGGTCATCTCCAGGTTTGACGGGTGGAAATTTTCTTATGATAATGCCTGTGATGCCATTCAAAGCCATTTCAATATCGTTTCCATTCAGGGATTGGGTTTTGAGGGGTTCGGCGCCGGGGTATGTGCAGCAGGCGCATTACTTCTTTACCTAAAAGAGCAGAAGAAAAACGATCTGCAGCATATAACATCCATTTCTCCATTTAACTATTCTGAATTTGCCGAATTGGATCCCTCCACTATCCGCAATCTGGAACTTCTCAAGCCTATGCAGAGTGAAGATATTGGGGGAACTTTAATTTCCACACTGGATAAGACCAGTACCGCGATGGGCGCACGTTTGCTTAAGCGCTGGATAACTCATCCTCTGAAAAATATTGACGCCATTACCAACAGACTTAATTGTGTCGAGTATTTCAAGAAAGATGCTTTCTGCAGGGCTGAATCAGAACTGCTTCTCAAAAGAGTTGCTGATATCGAAAGACTGATAAGCAGAATCAGTTTTGAACGAGCAAATGCCCGCGATTTAATCGCCTTGAAAAATTCTTTTTCGATCTTTCCCAAAATTATCAAGGCTTTGAGCGGAGCACCTGTCCAACCCATAAAAGAGCTTCTTGGTGCACTGGAAGGGTTTGATGAGCTGCAGTTGAAAATCGAATCGACTATTGTGGAAAATCCACCGCTTTCTATCAGAGAGGGTGGCATGATTAAAAGCGGTGTTTCCAAAGAACTGGATGAGATAATCGATCTGTCCAGAAACGGCAAGCAGTGGATTGCAAAACTTCAGGAAACCGAACGGGAAAAAACCGGTATTTCCTCACTTAAAGTCGGTTTTAACAAGGTTTTCGGTTATTATATCGAAGTTTCCAAAGCAAATATCGACTCGGTTCCCGACTATTTTATCAGAAAACAGACACTGGTTAATGGTGAGCGCTTCATTACCCCTGAGTTAAAGGAGATGGAGGCTAAGGTACTTGGTGCAGACGAAAGACTCTCGGATCTGGAATATCAGATTTTTGTCAATTTAAGAAGAGAAATTGCCTCTGAATGTGTGCGGATTCAAAAAGCAGCAGAGGCGATTGCTACTCTGGATGTTTTTATCTCTTTGGGCAAGATTGCAGCCGAATACCAGTATTGTCGTCCGATCTTGACCGAATCCGGTGACCTGGTGATCAGGGATGGCAGGCATCCGGTAGTCGAAAGAATGAATACTGTAGAGCAGTTTATCCCTAATGATACAGAGCTTATCAAAAACGAATCTCAGATTTTACTGATCACCGGTCCCAATATGGCTGGAAAATCGACATACTTACGGCAGAATGCGCTTATCGCAATAATGGCGCAGATAGGCTCTTTTGTACCGGCAAGTTTTGCACAGATAGGTATTGTGGACAAGTTTTTCACCAGGGTAGGGGCATCGGATCGGTTGGCCAGGGGACAGAGTACTTTTCTGGTTGAGATGATCGAGGTGGCAAATATCCTGAACAATGCCACTGATAACAGCCTGATATTACTGGATGAAGTGGGAAGAGGTACATCCACCTTTGATGGGATAAGTATCGCCTGGGCAGTTGCAGAATACCTGCATGAGACAAGCGGGAAAAGAGGCAGGACTTTATTTGCCACTCACTATCACGAACTTGCGGAGATGGCGCTGATGTATCCGCGGTTCAGAAATTTGCATGTCAAGGTCAGGGAATGGAACGATCAGATCATTTTCTTAAGGAAAATTGAAAGCGGAAGCTGTGATCATTCTTATGGTATACAGGTAGCCAGACTGGCCGGTGTTCCCAGAAAAGTGATTGTACGGGCCAGAGAAATACTAACCAATCTGGAAAACATGGAGCTTACACCTGATCATAAACCGGTTCTTGCCAGAAAGCATAGTGCCGAATCGGAAAATAAAGATCAGACCGATCTTTTTTCCGGTGTGCAGCTTAATGTTATGGATTCTTTACACTCCGAAATTATTCATCAGCTTCAGAATCTGGATATCGATGGATTGACTCCCCTTGACGCGCTTAATATTCTTTCTGAATTGAAGAAGAAGGCGAGTCATACGGCCTAGCGGGGTTGTGGGTATTGCTCATCGGATATAAGGCCCTCCGGGATATGCAGTCGCACTACCCTGACAATCTCAGGTTCTGCTTACAATTTTCAGATTCAGTTTAGGGTTTCCAGGTTCAGCTTAGTAAATAACCATTTAAGCTTAGAAAATTTTCATTTAAGTTTAGAAAAATTTCATTCAAGCTTAGAAAAAATTCATTTAAGTTTAGAAAAATTTCATTTAAGCTTAGAAAAATTTCATTCAAGCTTAGAAAATTTTCATTCAAGCTTAGAAAAATTTCATTCAAGCTTAGAAAATTTTCATTTAAGCTTGCAAATTTTCGCCACCATTTTTCCGATTCTAAGGGTCTGATCGCCTGTGGTTCTTTCGTAAATGATTACCGATAAAGTCCACAGTGGTATTAAGGGGTTCCTTCAGTCCCCCCATTGGTGGATTCAGGGAGCACTTTTTTTGCATTGTTCCAATGCGGTGTTGCACTGATCTCTGTAAGTATCCCGAAGCGTCTTGAATTCTTCCTTCTCTTCTTCACTCATTTGGGAGTATTTACTTTCAAATTCACGTGCTTCTTTACAGATCTCTTCCATGTGGGCGCATTGATATGTGTCAGGAAGCTTGTTTACTTCGATGTAGCGGGTTTTGCCACAGGAGGAAAGGAAAAGACAAAAACATGCTGCTAAAGAAAACAAGATTTTCATTGGCAACCTCAATCCTTATAAATCTCCATAACCTTGGTATTGGGAAGACTTTTGAGTCTGCTGATAGCCTTCGATTTAATCTGACGCACTCTTTCGCGGGTTATGTTAAATTTTCGCCCAATCTCATCAAGGGTATAGGCGGTTTCATTTTCTATACCATAATACAATTTTATAATCTCTTTTTCACGTTCTGTGAGAAAACTCAGCATTTTTTTGATCTCCTTATTAAGGGAGATAGTCTGTAACTCATCTTCGGGGTTATTGGTTGAATTAGCCTGGATTACATCGACCAAAGATGAGCTGTCGGTGTCTTTAAGCGGGGCATCCAGAGAAACATGGTTGCTGGAGATGGCGATTGTTTCACTAACCGCATCTTCTGAGATTCCAAGCTCCTGGGCGATTTCTGAGGCATCTGGTATACGGTTATACCTCTGTTCCAGTTCTGTTTGAGTTTTGCTGATTTTATGAATGGCACCGGCTTTATTCAGGGGAAGCCTCATGATTCGGGAATGTTCTGCCAATGACTGCAATATTGCCTGGCGAATCCACCAGACCGCATAGGAGATAAAACGGAAATTTTTCTTTTCGTCGAATTTCTGTGCAGCTCTGACTAATCCTATGTTGCCTTCGTTTATAAGGTCGCACAGAGACATGCCTTGATTCTGATAATTACGGGCAACGCTTACTACAAAGCGAAGATTTGCTTTAACTAGTGTGTCGATGGCTTTCTGGTCACCCTGATGAATCCGAGCTGCAATCCGTGCTTCATTCTCAGAGCTAAGGGGTTGCAGTTTCCCAATTTCTTTTAAATACAGGGCTAGACTTCCTTCTTCAACGATGGGTAATGACTTATTCACACTGAATTCTTTCCGGAAAAAAAAAGGAACTCTATAAAATAGGTCTGATGTAGACCATTTCAAAGAATTTTAATCTCTGATCGGGTTTAATAGTCTGAATATTTACACAGATACTGCATAAAGCGGCCGATTGTGGAACATTTTGGCATGGGCATCAGTTTTAGAGGCCTGTGGTACTTTTAATCACCAAAGAATTGCTACTGCTGCAAGGCTTGCACAGCGGGGGAAACAGAAGCCTTATTATTTTGGAAGCACTGGTAGAAAACAATGCCCAAAGGACCTGCATTCATCACTCAAGTTCATAAACCAACAGGTATTCTGGTACTCCGTTTATTAACTTCATATCAATATCTTTGAATCCTAAAAAACGGTAACCTCTGATTCGTTTCTTGCTGCAGGTTCCATAGGTTTTCTTAATATTCTGTGATTCGAGAAACCTGATAAGCGGATCTTTTATTTCAGGAAGTATAAGATGATTGTTAAACGATACCTGGGTGTTGAAAAGTAATAATCCTTCGCAAATACCGGGTTCGCTTCTGTCTATCTTGAAGTCAAAATACTCAAGCTGCAGTTTTTCCTGCATATTAAAATTGAGCGCAAAACCGGCAATTATTGAACCATCTATTTCCGCTATGATTATCTTCTGGCTACTGTAAGGGATCTTTGTGGAAATCCTCTTATTCGGGTAGTCGATATTCCATATAATTTCCTGCGATGGATCCTGGACAGAACTGAAAGCCATATAAACCGCTTTCTCGTAAGCAGCAATCTCTTCTGGATTGGTGGTATCAAGAAGTCTGGCTGTAAGTCCATTCGGTAGTTGCATAATTAGGCAAAACTTTCCAATAATTATGAAAATGAAAGAATGATCTGATCACAAAGGATGTTTTCCTGATCATGAAGACAATCTGCTTAATTTCTTTAAAAATAAATCAATAAATGATTGACCTGTTTTAAATTTTAAGGTAAGTGAGATGAAGGTGGGGTCTTTTTCTACCATAAACGTCATGAAAAACGCTGTTGAGTTGTTTTCTGAAGGCAATATTATTATGGCTATTGCTGATATTATTTTGTTATTAATGATCATGGGTGATTAACTGATGAAGAGGAACAGATATGCACAAGTGGTTTTCTCCGGTCTCCCCGAATGAATATATCGGAATTCTGATATCTTATACTTTTGTATTTGTCATAATCGGAATCGCCACATTTTTTCGGAGCAAGAATCTGCTGTCCACTGAGGGAAGCAGGAAATTTATTCACATCGGTTTGGCCAACTGGTGGATACTGGCCATGTTTCTTTTCCGATCCAATATTGCTGCTGCAATTGGACCGTTTACCTTTGTCATTCTCAACTATCTCTCCTATAAAAAGAGATGGTTTTCTGCTATGGAAAGAAGTGGCGGAAAAGAGGATTTAGGTACTGTATACTATGCAGTCTCTCTTCTGATATTGGCTCTTATCTCATTTTCACCTTTAAGCAGTCCTGAATTTGGTGCTTTCGGAATTCTCATAATGGGATATGGAGATGGGATGGCAGCAGTAGTTGGCAACAGGTTTGGAAAAAGAAAATTCAGTATCTGTGGCAGTGTAAAGAGTCTGGAAGGAAGCTTTACGATGTTTGTATTCTCGTTTTTGACCGCTTTTACCCTGTTATCCTTTTTCTCTTCATCTGATACTTTCTTATATAGCTTCCTTATTGCATTGGTGGCTACAATACTGGAAGCAATAACACCTCATGGATTTGATAATCTGACAGTACCAATCGGGACCTCTTTTTTTTACTGGCTTCTGATGAAATTTCTTCAGGAGAATGCATGAATCAAATTATCATTGGTACTCTTATCTGTTCTGGTATTGCAGTTTTTGCCTACAGAAAAAAATCCTTGACCACCAGTGGGCTGTATTCTGCTCTCCTTTTGGGTATTTTCCTTTCGATTTTCGGGGGGCTGTATTTTCTGTCGATACTGGTTGCTTTTTTTATTTCTTCAAACATGATCGGCAGGTTTAATAGAGATCAGGAAAAAGAGCTGGCAGAACTACATGAAAAAAGTGGTGCAAGAGATTATTCACAGGTGATTGCAAATGGCTATGTATCATTGATTTTTGCCATGCTGTTTTATTTGACCGGTAATCATCTTTTCATCCTTGCCTTTGCAACCTCCCTTGCTTCATCAAATGCTGATACCTGGGGATCTGAACTGGGAGTGCTTAGCAAAAAGACACCTGTTTCCATAATTAACTGGAAACCGATATGTAAAGGCCTTTCTGGTGGAATCACTCTGGCTGGAACGGTAGCTTCTTTACTGGGTTCAGTATTCATAGCAGTTGTTTTTATTGCAGGGTATTTTATTATTTACGGTAATAGTGAACATCTGCTTTTGCAGTTTATCCTGTGTGCTGTTGGAGGGTTTGCTGGTTCTGTAATAGACAGTGTTCTTGGTGCTACTGTGCAGGTAAAATACCAATGTGAAGAGTCGGGTAAAATTACTGAGAAAAGGGTGATTAACGGCAATGTCAACAAGGTGATATCCGGTTTTCCTGTTATAAATAATGATGCGGTTAATTTTATTAGCAGTTTTGTTGCGTCACTTTTAACCGTTGCTGTATCTGTTTTGTTTTTCAGTTAGAAACAGACCCGCCAGAGAAATTTACGACGCATAGCTTGCTATATTTGAGAGTGCTTGTTTTAGACGTGTTTGCAAAGGTAAACAATTTCGTGTTTTAACTATGTCTGCCCTCCAACACCTCCGCAGTAGCCTATCAGGAAAGACGAGCATTACTTTGTGCTCTCTGCCGTTAAATTTCCAATCTCTCTATCATCCCTGCTGCTCAAAGTACAATGTCAATTACCACCTGATCCTGTCTGATACTCACCAGGATCGTAAACGGGCTTGTCTCCATTAAAACCCTTAGGACGCTTTATTTTATCGTCATAAAGAGTCCTGTTGAAAATCCTGAAATCTCCGCGTTCATAGCTCTGAAACGATATGTGCGAGAAGATAGGTCCGGCTGGCATATACTCTCCATAAGATGTAGATCGGTTGCCGGTGGTATACAGGTAATTATAATATTTACCGTTGTAAATTATATGCAGTGCTATGTTACCTACCGTAAACCATCTGCCTCTGGCAAGGACGTTTTCTCTGTGAGTGTCGTCATAATCCATCACTACAAATTCCGCATTGCCATCTGCTGCCAGATGGAACCGGTATTTATGATTACCTCCACAGCAGTTGCCATCAAAGAACCACGTGTAACCCTCATCAGGGATAAGTCGCGGATCGCGTACACTGGTGTCGGGATTGGCCAGTTGGGCCTCAGAGACCATTCTTTCTGGTTCGACATTGGCAATTAACTGAGCGAGACTGGTGGGGTTAGTGATATTTGGGAGACTGGGGATGTTTCCTGTGATCTCAGACACTGGTTTCTTGTAGAGCCTGTAGGGCATCCCTTCAGCACCGATCATAGTCATCTCGTCTTTACTGAAAACATAATATGCATAGGTAGATGTAGCTTTAGAGCCGGAGGTTGAAACGATATTCAGAGAGCGATCGTTAAGCGTGTACCATTCACCGGAAACAGTCGGGAAGCCGCTTACTGCTGCAGCACCGTTTTCTCTGATAATAACCACATTGTCATCACCAGCCCACACATAACCCTCTTCGGTGATCAGTCTGCAGTCGCGGTTCTTATCCCCCGAACACGAAGAGCTGATTGGATTCGCAGCTTCACATGGATTAACCATACCTGGAGGCAAAGAATTGGAGTGGGCGATTCGAAAACCCATACCTGCAGCACCATCGCGAGAGCGGATTGCACGTCTGGAGACACGGGCAAACTCTGAGGGTTCGTCATAACTGCCACCACGCCGAGTCTTGTTTCCTGTGCCGGTAAGCTGCACTGGATCGGTCTTGGCGTTTTCGGTATAAGCCACAAGCCAGTCGTATACCCATTCCCAGGCATTTCCGCTCATATCGTATATACCCAATTGGTTGGGAGCTTTAGTGCCCACTTCATGAGAACGATTTCCACTGTTACCCGAATGCCAGGCGACATCATCGGCATTGTTGCTACCGGAATAACGGTAATCGTCGTTTTTACCCGTATTACCTCCGCGAGCTGCAAACTCCCATTCTGCATCGGTTGGCAGGCGGAAATTCCTGCCTGTCATGCTGTTTAACCTGCACATAAACTCATTGGCCTCAAACCAACTGACACCGATTTTGGGACTATTATCAGAACTGCCGAAAGATGAACTATTGTCACCCATCACAGCCTTCCACAGCGCTTGTGTTACCTCGAACTTGCTGATGTGAAAACTGCTGAGGGTTACGTCATGTACCGGTGTCTCATATTGCTTATCCTGCGCAGCACAGTCATCACAGCCTCTTTGATAGGTGCCTCCCTGAACAAACACCATATCAAGAGTAACTCCATTTATGTTTTCTGTGAAATTGCCCGACTCAGATGTTGATTCTTCCAGTGTAATCTCAATGTTTTCCTGAATATAACTACTCAGAGGATAAAATTTGGTAGCATAACCATTTGCAGTGATTACCAGTGAATCTATAAAATCCGACTCATCTGCTGCTGTTTTTTGAAACACAGAGGCGCTTCCTTCATTTTTTCTGCTAAAGCTGGCAAAGCCAGAGCCTCTCTGATCAATAGAGAAGTATCTGAATGCACTTCTGTTGCCTTCATGCTGCACAGAAACCACATAAACACCTGAACCAAGTGTGTGGAAAGGCATTGCTATTCGGTTTAACCCAGGTTTAAGCTGGGCGGATTTAAAATCATACACCTTCCTTCCGGACATGGAGTAAACCGATATGGCGATATCTGATGATGCTACAAGATTGACGCTCACAACAGAGCCTTTTAATGTTGCAAAGGGGATGGGCGATTGTGCGTGATTTTTCAATATCACTGATACTTTACCGGTAAGATTAAACTGACCTGCTGAACTGGTAGTGGTACTGATTTGATTATTGCTTTTGAGTTTTACTACGGCATTTTTTATGGGGTTGTCAGTTTTATCGGATACAGTACCTGACAGATTGACTTCTTCTGCAGTAATAGAGGCGCAAAGGAAAAAAGAAATCAGGATAAAAACCGAATGTAGTGATTCTATAGTACTGGAGGAAATGCTGGCAATTTTATAATCGTATTTACTCATAATGAGACCTTTGATAGTATGCTACAAGAATGTGTATTTTAAAACAGGATAGATCTGTATATGATGGGGGTTACAGGCATTATCGGTGTTGAGATACCTGCATTAAATATAGGTTTTGCGACAGAGTGATTTTGTTCATTCTTTACAGGGATAAGGACCTGCTGTTTCAAACATGACTCCAGTTATTTTAATAATAAGGGCAGGGAAACGTCAATAACATCTTTCCTTCTGGAAAATAGAGTTCGGGATTAAGGTTAAGAGGTTAAGACGCTCTGATCTGATTAGCTTCGATATTCTTTTATCTTTTCATCTCCCATTAGAGTTTATGTGTAACCTTGACACCCAGCTCAAATCCATCTCTGAGAAAAAGGAAATCCGCATTTACACCGAATAAACCGTTTGCAAATTCAGCCCTGGTTCCCAGATTAAAACCTGCGAATCTGAAAGCACTTATAAGAGCTTCCGGGCTATACCGGTATGACTGGCTGTTGTTTGCGATTACATTGACATACTTGAACTGATCGGTTCTCCAGGAATCGAAAAAACCACTCTGCCTGAAGTTGAAATATTCTGCTCTCAGAACAAAATTCATCGATTCTGGCATTCTCAGAAAAGGAAGACTCTTTAAGTTGCTCTGGGCTCCCCACACTATGTGATGATACCAGTATTTCTGATCAGAATAAAAGGAGTAGGCTGGACCATATTCAAAAGAGAGGTTCTTAAAAGAATACTCCAGATTCATATTAACATATTTAAGAAAATCGGAGGCTAATGCAAACCCCATCCCAAATGAGGAAACCGTCCAGTTGGAATCGGATAATTTAGATTCATATTCCCATGGATTGTTTTCTTCGGTGGGAAGATAGAGTTGAGAGGTCATTCGCCGGTATCCTACCTTAAAAGCTGGATTAATTGAGAAATTAGCTGCAGGGATCTCTGCCAGAAATTTCAAATCCCATCCCACGCTGTCAGCCCTGATAACATCCTGATTGCCAAATGGTTTGCTGTCGGGTTTAGTTACATACACAAATTTGGGGAAGCCAACACCTAAAGAGAAATTGGACCTGACTGGAAACTGATCCTTTCCAAAATCGATAAATCCACCAAAGAGAGGGAATGCACCGGAAAAAAAACGGTCCTGTATTTGTGGATCTTCACAGATCAGTGAATCGAAATAACCGCTTATCCCTCCATAAAGACCGATTTTTACAAGTTCATGGACTTTGCTCCCAAGATGAACGCTGACTTCGTTGGATCCCAGTATAAAGCGTTTATCTCCATCTATATCGTGAGATTCTTCTCCGGTAAAAAGGTCCCCGTGAAGGGCGAACTGGAATAAACCGGATTCAGTTCCTGCAGCCAGTCCGAATCCAAAGCGGTGTAGAGGAAGTTTCAGGTTTTGAAAATCCGATTTAATCTCCAGTATATCGGGGTTATAGAACAGGTCAAAGAGTATTATGCCTGGTTTACCTACACGAACATGGGGAATTACCAGATTTCTGGAAGAACTGCGATTGCCAGCTTCATCACTGAATCGGAAATACCGGAAAAAAAGGTCGGTTTTTAAAACAGAGCTGTCCTTTTCGAGCCATCCCAGAGGAGAACCGGCATGATCGGCTGCATTGTATTGCGATTTATCGGTTAGGTTTGAAAATTCTGACCCTGGCAGGTATGATGGATTATCCATCAGAATGTTAGCTGAACTGTTGGTTACAAATAATAAAAAGCAAAGTATTGCCTGGATTTGCATTTTCATCTTTTTGTTCTCCTGGCTTTTGGCCCCGAAAAAATTATAAAGGTTTTTGAAGATATATTTAGTAAGGTTTTTACAGGGTTCAGTTCAATCTATTGTAAACAAACAGTTACTATTCCTTATGAAAGGGGCGCTTGTATATGGTTGATCAGTGCAGAAAATCTGCGGGATTGATTCATAGCTATAAATCTTAATCCTCCACTCAATTGACAGAATTTTTATTTTCGGATTTTGCAGAATTATGATTTTATTCAGGAAAAAAGATTTAGAGCTGCAATGCTTCCTGCAATCACTGCGATAAAAAGAATTGCCATAAATATGAATAAAAAGGGAGAGGTTATGGCAGCAAAAGCTTTCAGTTTGCTAGTATGATGTATATGGTGAATTCCGGTGATAATCAGATAAAACCATAAGATGATAGACAGCATTGGCCCCATTGTGGGTATGGCGTTTAAAATCAATGCGCCCAGGGAGTAGCAGCAAATTCTGAATGTGGCACCGATTGGAGCTTTTCTGTATCGGAATATCACCAGCATTAAATGAACATAAACAGTAGTGAACAATATCTGAAGAATTAATGCAAACGGTGTAAAAATCAGATTTTTGGCTGATTCTAGAGCGCTGAGTTGTTTATAGGAATCCGGAAGAAAAAAGGACCATAAAAATGTGGCTACCACACCGATACTTCCACAGAGCATACCATAAAGAAGTGCAGGCTTATTGGGGGAGTTTTGAATTTTACTGAAGAAATTGTCTGCTTTAAAAAATGATTCCTGAATCGTGTCCAGAAATGCTATCAGAGGGTAATCTTTGGCAGTACCGCTTTCCCATGATACAGACTGGGGAATTTTCTGTGGCAATACTCTTTCAGAGACTCTGCCACATAATGAACAGAAATTCTGTGTTGTATCAAATGTGAAACCACATCTGGAACATTTCATTTTGCAGAAACCCCTGACTTGATTACCTGTATAGTCTACCACGCTATCAGCATATAAAAAACAGAATATCAAAATAATAAAGCTGATACAGAATTATTGCTTTTTTTTGCAATTAAGTCCCAGACTGCCCCCTAAATCCCCCGATGGGGGACTTTAAGATCACATAATGTAACTGTGAACTTGACCATAGGTTTTTATAAAATGTTGCTTTGGACGCTCTTAAGTCCCCCTTTGGGGGATTTAGGGGGCGAAGATTAGGGGGCGAAGATTAGGGGGCAGAGGATTCAGAGGGACAGTTGGATTCAGAGAACATTGGTGATTCAGAGGCGAGGAGGGATTCAGGGGCCATTGTAAAATTGTATATTAAGATTCAACTTTAATTCTGAAATAGATATTTACTGGAAAACGTAACCGATTCTTCTGAGGAGAGTTGTTAATGATAGTGATAACTGGAGGGGCTGGCTTTATTGGAAGTGCTCTTGCCTGGAAACTGAATAGTCGTGGTATCGAAGATATATTAATTGTTGATAGACTGGGAACAGGTGAGAAATGGCGTAATCTGGTATCTTTAAAATACCTGGATTTTCAGGAGAAGTCCGAATTTATAGAAAAACTGGAATCTGGTTATTATAAAGACAGCATAAGTACGATCCTTCATATGGGGGCTTGCTCTTCAACAACCGAAACGGATGCGGATTATCTGATGGAGAATAATTTCCATTATTCGGTAAGGCTGGCCCAATGGTGGAAAAATCATCAAAACACCCGCTTTATCTATGCTTCAAGTGCTGCGACCTATGGAGATGGCAGATTCGGATATACGGATGATTATTCGGTGCTTGACAAGCTTCGACCTCTCAATATGTACGGATACTCCAAGCATCTGTTCGACTGCTATGCTTTTCGTGAAGGATGGCTGGAAAAAATCACAGGCCTGAAGTTTTTCAATGTCTTTGGTCCTAATGAATACCACAAGGGGGAGATGAGGAGCCTTATCAATAAGGCTTACTCACGAGTCAGGGATGAAGGAGTAATGTCTCTTTTCAAATCTTACAATCCTCAATATCAGCACGGGCAGCAGAAAAGGGATTTTATCTACATAAAAGATGTCGTTGAGATGGTCCTTTTCTTTATGGATAATCCGGACATCGGAGGTTTGTTCAATATAGGTACTGGTGAAGCCCGCAGTTGGAACGACCTGGCGAATGCAATCTTCAGGGCTGTAAATAAACCTGCGGCTATCGAATATATTGAGATGCCCCTAATATTGCGTGACAAGTATCAGTATTTCACACAGGCTGACCAGAGCCGTTTGAAGAGTGTTGGCTGTAATCACATCTGTATGAGCCTTGAGGATGCCATAGAGGATTATGTATGTAACTATCTTGCCACAAACAGTTATCTGGAAAATTGAAAGTGAACAGAACCTATGAGTTTCCTGGAAAGTGAAATTTAAGCTTGAATACAGTGGGATCATAACAGTAGAATCTACAGAGGTAAAAAGCATTTTTGATACAGGATTCTACTTGAATGGGTCTCAAATCCACAAATATCACAGGAAAAAAAAGTTTTTGGATAATTCCTTTCACTTTTGTGATCTGTTTTTTTTTAAGTTCTTTTGTTTTTGGTGCTGAGGATACTACTGAGAGCATCCATTACCGCCTTGGCGTAAAATATAAAAACGAAAAAAAATATGATGAGGCAATTGAGGAGTTCAGAAAGGTACTGGCTGATTCTCCTAATAATTTCAACGCATATATGCATATGGCTGAGATCAGGGATGCCCAGGAGCGACCGCGCCTGGTCATTTATAACCTGAGAAAGGCGCTTACCTATAACCCGGGCTGGGGCAAAGCCCACAAGATGCTGGCAGCCAATTATGAAAAAGATGGCCAGTTTCAGAAAGCCATTGTAGAACTTCAGCAATACCAGCAATTCAGTGATCCCTCAGAACGAGACTACCTGCAAAGCCAGATTGATCGTCTTATCGCACAGGTAAATAGTGGCAACAGAGATGCACCCGATTCAGTTCAGCTTTCAGTAGCTCATCAACAGAAACTTTCTCAGAAGACTCCGGTTCAAAAAGAATCAAAAGTTATTTCCATGCAGCTTGAGCAAGTGTTTAATGAGGCTGTTCAGCTATTTAATGCTCAGAACTACCAGGCTGCGTTGGGCAAATTCCGGGAAGTGATAAAACAGGATTCTCAACATAGCGGAAGTTACTATTATGCAGGTTTGATTCGCCTGAAACAGGGCCAGAAGAAGATGGCCAAGATAAACTTCAGAAACGCTTTAGGCTATCCGGGACTGGACTATACTGCTCATTATTATCTGGGGAAGATCTGTGCCGATGAGAAAAACTATACTGAAGCAGTTTCTTATCTTTCCAAATACATCGCTGTTACTAATCATGAGCCCGGAAAAAAGGAAGCTTTGGACCTGATTGAGCAATATAAGAAACTTGCAGCAGATGTTAAACCTATCATAAAGAATCCTGCTCCTGTCGAAAAAACTGCTGCTTCTGCCGGAAAAACTACTGCTCCGGAGGAAAAAAAGGATGCGACTTTTTCTGTTCAGCAAGTTGTTCCTCCAGAAAAATATGCCTCATTGGAAATACCGATTGATTCCACTCTTACAATGCTGACAGTGGACACCTTGACTGACGCGGGGCAGAAACTGCTTGCAGGGATAAGAGAATTCAGTGCAGGAAATTTCGACAGGTCAATCCTTGAATTCAAGAAGGTACTGGTGACAAATCCAGGGACTAATACGGCTGTTGCCTGTATATTTAACACCGGAGTCTGTTATCTGAAATTGAATCTTTTTAAGGATGCAGAGAATCAGTTTCAGCAGGTTATTGATCGCTATTCATCTCATCCTGCAGCAATAAAAAGTCGTTTTCTGAAAGCTTTGACATACCAAAAGCGCAATGATCCCGTAATTGCCGAAAAGCTCTACCGCCATTTTCTTCAGAACTACCGAACTCATAGCTGGGTTCCCCTTGCTTTTGAAAAACTGGGTGACTGTTATGTCGAACTTGAGCAGTATAAGAATGCGGCAGAAGCGTATACTCAGGCGGCAAAAATAAGCAGAGATGCCCAGAAGATCGAGATCCTTTTCAAATCAGGAACTGTATACAGTCATTTGGAAAATGATACACGGGCAATACAAAATTTCCAGAGTGCAATAGCACTGGGAGAAAAGGCTGACATACATAAACGTGTTCCAGATTGCTATTACAGAATCGCAGACTGCTATTACAAATCTAAGGATTTTCAGAAAGCTCTGGATTTGTACAAAAAAGTTACCAGAAAGTACCCTTCATTTCAGGAGACTGCCTGGGGTTTGTTTCAGATCGGCAGCATTTACAAAAATCTGAAGCAGTACCAGAATGCAGTAGATGTGTTCAAAGATTTAATACGCAGGTATCCTGATGATTACTGGGCAAAACAGGCTCAATGGAAACTGGAGGATTCTATCTGGGAAAACGAGTATATGGCAGTGATCAACTGAAACTGAAAAAGAGAATGATTGAAGTTGAAAACCATGCAAGCCAATGATAAAATTCTAATTCAACAATTGACTGTTGTATTAACCGGTCAACTGGAACATTACAGGGAAATGAGGGATCTGGTTCGCAAAATGTTAAGCCGTGTCATTCTTTCCCGCGGCGACCTGAGCGGAGTGATCCCCTGCCTTGAAAAGAAAAAAAAACTGTTGGATACAATTGAGTCCGAGCGGCAGGAAAGTTCGGATCTTTTTATTCAATGGCAAAATCGCAAAGCAAGTATCAAGGAAGATGCTGCGGTTACGGTCTTGAATTCAATTCTGGATCAGACCGAGGCTACCATCAGGGAATTTCTTGATGAAGAAGAACAGCTTAAAAGATACATCGAAAAAAATATCACAAAAGAGTGCAGCAGTACTGCTTCCTGAGACAAGCTGGCAGGATGAGGCTCTTTTGCCGGAGTATTGCTGAATGAATACCAGTCAGACCGGGGCACCTATTCTATCTGTTGAACTCTTCGAATCCCTTCAAAAGGCGTTTTCCGATTTTCAGGTTCGGGCGGAGCGTTTGAGCAATGCATACGCATTAATGCAGGAAGATTTTAAAAAGGTCAATCTCGAACTGGATAGGAAAAACGCAGAACTCAGAGAGAGTCTCTGCAGACAGGAGGAGACCCAGACCTATCTTTACAGCATTCTGGAAAGTATGGAAAACGGGGTAATCGGACTGGACATTGAAGGTAGGATAACCCATTTCAACCGGGCCGCATCTGAGATTACCGGATACGAATCGAAGGCGGTTATCGGGAAAAACTTTATTGATGTTTTTATCAATGATTCCGGTTGTGAGCCTTCATTGATTCAGGTTTTACGCACAGGTCGCGAACTGAAGAGGGATGAAAAAGTGTTATGGCATAAGGATGGGCATCCTGTGCCGGTATCATATCAGACAGCATTGCTTAGAGACAGTCAGGGCAACCGTTTGGGTGTGGTAGAGATTTTCAGTGACATCTCTAAAATAAAGGCTCTTCAGGAAGAGATGCATCAGGCCAAAACCATGGCTGCTCTTGGAGAGATGTCTGCAACTGTTGCGCATGAAATCCGCAATCCTCTGGGAGCCATGGGAGTGTGGGCTGGTCTGTTAGAAAGGGATCTTGCAACAGACGATCCCAGAAAAAAGACATTGGGGAAAATCATTGAGGGATTGTCCAAGCTCAACAAAATCGTCTCCAATTTACTTGTTTATACCAGGCCCATTAAAGCTGAATTCAGAAAAGTAAAACTCTCCCGGATTCTTGATGAGATAGTTGATTTCGTGCAGATAGAAATCGAAAGACTGGGAATTGAAATCGAAGTCATTAAAAAGTTTACCGATGAGCCGCTTTATGTTCTGGCTGACCCTGAGAAGATGGGGCAGGTTGTAATGAATCTGTGTTTCAATGCTGTACAGGCGATGCCGGATGGGGGGACTCTTACTGTAGCTGTGGAAAATGACAATTGCAGAAATGCCGGATTCGGTTGCTTTTCAATTGAAGATAATGGTTGTGGAATAGAGAAACAGAACCTGGCAAAAATATTCGATCCTTTTTTCACTACAAAAGAGAACGGGACCGGTCTCGGGCTAGCCATAGTTAAGAGATTCGTTCAATCTCATTCCGGCTATGTTGATATAAAAAGTGAAGCAGGGAAAGGTACCACAGTAAAAGTGTTCATTCCCCTTTTAAAGGAATAGTGGGGTTGTTGATGAATAAAAAAAGGATTCTGGTTGTTGATGACAATGAGCTTTTCAGGGATTCCATCGTTGAGACTCTGCGTCGACAGTCTTATGAGACAGAAGCAGCAAAGGACGGCCCCTCGGCCCTTGAAATCATTGAGCAAAGGCATTTTGATCTTGTAATCTCTGATATGAAAATGCCTGGCATGAGCGGTATCGAACTATTGGAGCAGATCAAGAGTATTAATCCTGAAATTCCTTTTTTAATCATAACTGCTTATGGGGCAATTGAGACCGCGGTTGATGCCATGAAAAAGGGAGCCTATGATTTTATACAGAAGTCAGACAACCTGATAAGGGAGCTTGAACTGACCGTTGAGAGGGCTCTTCAGTATCAGTCGCTGGTGTTGGAGAACAGGAAATTAAAGTCGCAGCTAAAGGAACGGTCAAATTTTATCGGCACCGGGGCTCAGATGGATGAAATCAGGGCGTTAATCGAATCTGTTGCGGAAAGCAGGTCAACGGTTCTGGTGACAGGTGAATCCGGTACTGGGAAGGAATTGATTGCCCGTTCGATCCATTTCCAAAGCAGACGTTCTAACGGTCCGTTTATAAAAGTGAACTGTGCGGCTCTTCCGGAGGGTCTGATTGAATCGGAACTGTTCGGGCATGAAAAGGGTGCTTTTACAGGTGCAATCAAGCAGAAAAAAGGAAAATTTGAGGCGGCATCAGGTGGAACATTGCTTTTGGATGAAGTGGGGGAGATGCCCTTAATGGCTCAGGCAAAGCTCTTAAGAGTGCTGCAGGAAAGAGAGATTAATAAAGTAGGGGGAGATGATCCGGTTGAAGTGGATGTAAGGGTCATTGCTACCACTAACCGTGATCTTCATAAAGAAGTACAAAGGGGAAGGTTCAGAGAGGATCTTTTTTATAGACTCAATGTGATTCACATTCAATTGCCTCCCTTAGCTGAAAGAAAAAATGACATACCACAACTGGTGCAATATTTCATATCCAGATTTAATAATGAGAATGGATACAGTGTTGAAGGGCTGGAAGAGGGGGCAATGGAGATTTTGCTTAACCATAACTGGCCGGGAAATATCCGCGAGCTGGAAAATGCAATCGAGAGAGCGGTTGTGCTTACCAGGGCCGGGTTAATCAAGCCTTCGCTTTTCCGTTTTCCGGCACAATCTGGAGATCAGGATGAGGCTGATGGAATTCGGGTGGGTTTAACTGTTGCAGACATGGAAAAGCAGTTGATATTAAAAACCCTTGAGCACTGCAATCAGAACCGCACAAAGGCTGCGGAGATTCTGGGTATCTCAATCAGAACCCTTAGAAATAAAATTAACGAATACGGAGAGTGCATGGCATAACTGGATCAGATGTTTACCATTGCGTAGCTGAGCTTGATATTTTTAGTATTTAAAGGTAGTATTTGCATTATTAAAAGAAGGACTGCTGAGCACACTGGCGAACTTCGGGAAGAGATCTGGAATTATGCTTTTTTACAGACAAACGAAAAATCCTGATATTGCAGGGAGATTCCTCTATGAAGGGGTTTAACAGCAAATCCATCATTTTTAAAACCGCAGTCGTATATCTCTTTCTGACTATTCTGAATATATCCATATTTGTTCTGATGGTTTTTGAGAATCAGCTCGATTTAATTGCTGAGAATGCAATTCTTAACAGCCAGCACAAAGGAACTAACCTGAAATACAGGCTTGATAACATATTAGGCGGCGATGGCCGGATGTCCCCTGGCAATATCAATAAAATCGTAAAAGATGCGATGTCTTTGGGCATTATGGAATTTACTCTTTTCAGCGAAAACGGGAGAGTTTTCACAAGCATGGTAAAAAATGCGGTTGTCGAGAGACAGATGGCAGATATCAGTGAATTAAAAATGATAAATATGGCCATCACCCGACAGGGCTTTGAAGATAAACTTTTCTATCATAGCGTAGACAAGAAGCAGCGCACTATTTCTTTGTATATCCCTTTTACCTATGAAGTTGACAAGATCGGGGTTGCAGCAATAAAACTGGAGATGAAAGATATTGAACGGCAGATGGGCTATCTTTATCGTCAATGCCTTCTGATCGCAATCCTGGTGATAATACTTCATTTCGGTTTTGCAGTGCTTCTTTTTAAGACCATTCTTATTCCTCTGAGAAAATTAAACGAGGCTACCAGAAAAATTTCACGGGGACAGTTGGATATAAGGGTTTCCATTGTGGGAGAGGATGAAATCGGGCAGCTTGCATCCTCCTTTAATGAGATGGGAGTATCGCTTCAACGGATGCGCGATGAATTAAAAGGGGCTAATCCGCTTACCGGTCTTCCTGGCAACATTTCTATTGCCAACTATATTGACTGCTGCCTTAACGCCGGCAGATGTATATGTGTGCTCTATTGTGACCTGGATAATTTCAAAGCATACAATGATAAGTATGGCTTTACCCGTGGAGATGATGCGATATTGTACACCCGTGACTGTCTGGTTGCCGTGGCAAAACGCAAAGACATAAAAGAGGCATTCATCGGACATGAGGGCGGGGATGATTTCGTAGTTATTCTGGATTATGAATACTGGGAAATCTTTGCAAAGGCATTCATTACCACCTTTGACAGAGGAATTTACCAGTTTTACAATGCCATAGATGCCAGAAACGGTTTCATCGAATCGGTCAACCGCCAGGGAGAACGTCAGAGATTTCCTCTTATGAGTGTGTCGGTGGCTGTGGTCACCAACAAAACCCGCCCATTCCGCCGACATGCAGAGATGATTGCAATTGCAGCAGAAGTTAAAAAATATGTGAAAAGTATGGATGGATCATGTTATGCGATAGACAGAAGGTCGGGGCCTCTTAGTCCCACTCAGTGTATCAGTCCGTCCGATATTCCACCGCTACATGTTTAAAGTGGTGTACCACTATGAAAACATTGATAAAGCTTCTCCTGGTACTTCTGTTACTGGGGCTTACTGTACTTTACAATATAGGGCTTATCGATATCCGCCTGGAGGAAATTAAATATCTTCTGGGTACGATTGCTGCCAAGGAGGATGCTTCCAATACTTTTGGTATAGTGGCAAAATATGAATTGATTAAAAGAAGAATACTCTATGGCGAGGAAAATATTACCAATTACGAACTGGAAGCCAGAGTGCAGGCGCTTGCCTCCACAAATCATCTCAATGAGCATCAAAACTCCTGGACTGTGAAAGTTTATCGTGTCCCGATACGGCTGGTTCTTAACTGTATCCGGTTTATGCAGGGTAAAAAAATTATAAACCCTAAAGAGGATGACAAAATATTTGCCATTCTTGAGATTGCCTACTTCTACGAACGTAACCGTAAATTTACCGATGCTCTCAAGTCTTACGAGCAGATTTTAGCCAGCACTGCACTTAGTCCCGATATCAGAGCTGCGGTTATGGTACACAAGGCTTTCTGCCTTTCTATGCTCAGTGATTACAGCATGGCAAAAAAAGTCTATGAAGAAACAATTGCCATGTTTCCCAATACCGAAGCCGGTATTCTTTCATGGAAACTGCTGGATTTTATCCAGTCAATCGAAAGAGAACGGGAGAAACTGGGAAAAACCGATCTGGGCGAGATGGAAAAGGCAAAACAGTTTTATCTGTTAATGGACTTCCGCAATGCAATCAAAAACCTGTCGATTTTCATTAGAAAAAATCCCAAATCTGAGGCTTTAGCTGAAGCAAGATTCTTTAAAGGAAGATCTCATGAGGAGCTTGGTGAAATTGAAGAAGCAATTCTTGAGTATAGAAGAATCATTCAAACTGACAAGAGCAAGATCTGGGCTCGCCAGGCTAATCGCAGAATGCTCATGCTGGGATCGTTCTATGAACAGCAGAAACAGATAGCAGATGAAGCGAAACGGCAGCTTGAAGCCTACAAGGACCAGACATTTCTCAGTAACATCGAAAAATACTCCTATATGGTTTCTCAAACTTCCATCAAAGGTGAAATGCTGAAAAATGAGGAAAAGGAGATTACTCAAGCGCCTTCAGATGACAGTCTGTTGAATATAATCAACCAAATTGGCAGCCTGGATTTGGGTGAGGAGAAGAAGAAGAAGAAGCAGAAGCAGAAAACCGAACAGGCAAGACGAGAGCTGCTTAAACAGGGAAACCTCAATGTCGCAGAGATAAAAGAACTACAGCGTCGTCAGAATCTGGCTCAGAACCCTTACAGACGTCCTGAAGCTCTCAAAAGGGTTATTGATGATAATTCCGGAGAATTGCGCTACATCTACAATAAAAAGTTGCGATCAGGAATAAAGATTTCAGGCAAAATGCTGGTTGAAATTCATATCCAATCCAGTGGCCGTGTGGACAGGGCAAAGGTAATTCAATCCAGCATCGGTGATAATGATTTTGAGCAGGAAATAACTCAACGCATCTTGAGCTGGCGCTTTAATCCGGTGGCTGACAGTTTGGGTGACCTCACAGTAAATTACCCCTTCGAGTTTTTTGAAGAACAGTAAGATTTAAAAGCCTGCTCCCCCCTTTGGGGAACTTCTATGACGAGGTTTTAGAACTTCTATGACGAGGTTCCGAACTGCGATTGCGAATATCCAAAATGCGACAATGGCTTCGAACTGTTTTTATACGGACAAGGAGAGATGACTGGAGATGTCAATTTTTGAAAGAATGTCTGAACTATGATTCATCTGATTTACATGATTAAACCCAAATTTTCTATTAGGCAGTAACTGGTACTGGTAGAGCGGACTGGGCCCATAATTTGTAAGCGGAAATGAAAAACCGGTAAGCTAAACCTGAAAACTGCAGTGCGAAAAATTTAGGTTTAAGG
>JAAYPC010000001.1 GCA_012519985.1 Fibrobacter sp. | reverse complement strand
CTGGGCGTTAATTCATTCCCCAAACAACTTATACGAGCCTGATTTTAAAATCTCACCGCTTGATCTTTAAATGACATCTCATCCTGCATCATGAAAATTACTCTGAGCGGTTCTTATCTTAAGTCCCCCTTTGGGGGATTTAGGGGGCAGTTTCAGGTCCGGCACCAGACCTTTCAGGCATTATTTTACTGACTTTTATTTTTTGGATCCTTTATGGACAGTTCCAGGGCAACCTTTAGCCCCCCGGTGATTCTGTTTGGCTGTGGTCTGGTCTTCTTGCTATAGACCGGTCTCTTTTTGATAAAGGAAACCGGAATAATTCCATTCACCTGTAATTTACAATCCATTCCTTTTGTGCTTGAAGGAACTGCTATTTGCGGAAGGAACAAGATGCCTCTTTCGTTCCAGAATTTTTTCTCCCCAATATCCTTATAGTATGGAAACAGAACGATTATCTCCTTTTTCTCCAGAGAGCATCTTCCGCTGGTGTTATAGAACCTGGCACTTAGTTGAAAATCCAGTCCGACATCGAAAATTCTAAACATTTTCGATGCAGTAAATCCGGCTTCGTAATAAACAAGATGGCAGTCATGAAAACGATAGTTTGATGGGTAGAAAACTGTCCATTGCGAAAATGGTGCAAGGTCAAGATTACCAATTGGCGATCGTACCGACATCGCCCCACCTTCCAGAACTAATTTATGGCGCACACTGTCTTTATATCCGAATGAAGCATACAGGCTTTTTATTCGCAAAGTATCAGCCAGAAAGTATCTCAATCCATTGTAAGAGTTGGAGTAACTGCAGAACCATCCACCGCCTGCGAAAAGGTTCATTGACCAGACCAGGTTACATGAGCTTTTCCCCTGATAATTCAGACTATAAGTGTTAAGATTCAGCTCTACTGGCATCTGTTTTTTCGCAACCACATCGCTGTCATTTTTTACCTTTGCTACAGCCATATCGGCTCTGTTAGTGATTGGCCCGCTTGTCAGTTCTACAGAAGTCCCTATCGAGCGAACAGTAAAGGACATTGGAAAGATCCGGAAATTATCGGGCTGACCGTTCTTTATAAAGCTGGTATACCCATAATGTAACGGTGCCTTATCTGCATAAAGTAAGATCTTCAGGTTGTTATAATCGATATTGCCCATCAACCCATACTGAAATAAACCAGATTTGAGATAACCGGTTTTGGAATTGTCAGTTAATCTTATCTGATCACTTGCGGGGATATTCGTACCCAGTTGAACACCTAAACTCAGATGCTTTATTGAATACCATAAAAGAGAGCCTATTCTGTGAACTTTCTGACTGGAATAGGATCCATAATCGGCATTATCGACTCTGACTGCACCGCAGTAGGAATCATAACTGTAAGTGGTGATTGAGTGTACTCTGGAATTGCCTAATGATAATGTTCCGCCAAAATCCATAAAGTTCAGGAAAGAATTGAAGTGGTCGTTATCTGAGCGCCCTTTTTCCTTCAGAAGCGGACTGTATGAGAAACTGACGTCAAGTAACCGGCTGCTGTCAGGCAGAAGGTGATACGGTTTATCCAGAAAAAACTGAGAAAAGATTGATACAGAAACAAGACCGTCTGCAGGTAATTCTTTGCCAAAAATGAAAAGCAGAAGACCGGACAGCAGTATGCCCGGTCTGGAAAAAAGCGGCAGGATATGCTTCATTTATTCATAGAATTGGCTTAGGAAGTCGATCCAGGAATTTCTGGTAGTCATTCTTGGAAAAAAGCCATTAAATGTATAATCATTGAAATAGGGAAAACACTCCCGGAGTATCTGGATATAATCCATGTCATAGTTAATATTCCATATCGGTAAATCTTTTCCGGAATCATCTATGAGATAAAATGGCACACAGGTTATAGCTGAATCTATCCACAAAATAACTGAAAAATTTTCTTTCAAAGTAACATAATATTGACCAGATGTTAAATACTTGCTGGCTATCATTGATTCTGGAATATCAATTATATCTTCGGGATCTGCCCAAAAGTAGTTTACTCCCCCGTTTCCATATCTCTTATCAGAATAAGAAATTAACCTGTCATGTGCTTGAGATAACCGGTATTTGGGAAATAAGGTTTTCAGATCACTGACCGGATTTGTAAACCATTTTGAAAGATCAACAGTCATTGTAATATCATAACCATCAATTGTTTCACTGAATGTGTATTCTTTTGTAAGCAGTTCGATAACAAAATCCATCAATGCTTCAGGTGAAGAAAATTTTGCAGCTAATGAAGGAGAAAGTCCCTCTTCAACCATTTCCATACTGATATCAGCCATGTCCGCATCCAGATTGAAGATCTCACCAGCAGGAATAAGATCGTCATCCTGCTGATCGGTTTCCGCCTTCATCGATTGTATGCTTGCTTTAATGAGCTGAGGAACCATTTTCAGATCATTATAAACCCATTCGTGGTTTGCACGACGGATCTTAAGGAAATCCGGTCTTTTTAAATTATGCTGAACTACATCGGTAATCTTAGAGGTATACTTTTCTTCGTTAAAAACCCACAGACAGATAAGCGTATCATTCTGTAGCCTGTAGATATATTTATCAGCATCTTCATCATCAACATCATCCAGCAGGTTTATAATAGATGAGCCATCTGTAGTTTGAATATCCATGTTATAAGTGGTAAAAAGTCCAAGTCCCGCACGGACCAGTCTTATGCCAGCTTCAAAAAGCAGTATATCACCCTTATCCAGTTCGAATGTTTCACCGAAAGCGGTCATAACCAGTGACATTTCATTTTGTGTCAACCTGTTGCATGCCGATATGACATCATTAAGCCTTGGAATGATGTCCTCTTCAACTGTTTTCTGTATGAAACTTACAGTGAGAAAAGAAGGAAATGACGGTTTTTCACTCTGAGCTGCAATTATTTTCGGAGATTCTGCCAGAAGGACAACACCTACTCCTTCAATTCCTTTGCGATTAAAGACATTGGAAATCAACGGCTTTTTTATTTCTGCCTTTTTTAAAGGAATTTGCTGATTATTTCCTGGCAATTTGCGCTTTGCATTTGCATTCGAACGTTTTTTATACAGGATCCACTCATTATTATAGCTATCATAATAATTATCAACCGCCTCGATATAGGCCTGGATTGAGTCGATAGCTTTTTTAATATTCGCACTTGTATTTACAGCGCATATTGAGGAAACTATGAATCCTACATTTGCTTTTGCATTTTCTGGCTGCCTGGATACTGCAGTAGCAAATCCATTTCGAATCGATATGAAATCGGTATTGAATACGTCATCAGGAGTCTCAGCATCTTCCAGGCTTTCCACTCTTTTTGTCAGAAGATCGAAAAGAGAATCAATGCTGCCCTCATTAACCACCAAGTTGGGATCTATGTCCTCAGGAAGATCATTGGGATCAACATCTTCAACGAGTGGATCAGTTGGCTGTTGTTCTTCTGCAGATTCATCGGATTTCGTTGGAAAACAAGAATTAAAAAGAAAGACGCTCAGGGTCAACAAAAAAACGGATGATAAAAAGTGCTTAGATGAAGGCATAATAGCTCCTGGATGAATGTTTATTTGGTGCT
>JAAYPC010000223.1 GCA_012519985.1 Fibrobacter sp. | reverse complement strand
TCCCGCTTTATCAAAATAGCTCCCTCGTTCAGCAATTCCGATATCTTCTATGGCATTGATCTGAATCGATTCGATGTAATGGCTGTTCCATGCAGGAAGGAAAGCTGTGTTGGCAAAACGGAAAATCATTATGTTCTGAACCGATTCTTTGGCCAGATAGTGATCTATCCTGAAGATCTGTGATTCAGTGAAGTAACGGGATAACTCCCGGTTCATCTCAACAGCGGATTTCTGATCGTAACCAAAGGGTTTCTCAATTACAATCGTAGCTTCCTGCCCAAAGCCATCAGCAGCGACTTCCCTAATCGTGGTCATATAGGCGGCTGGAGGCTGAGAGAGAAAAATGACTACTCTTGAGAATTCTCCTTTTGTTTGCAGATATTGTTTGAGGCCAGGAACATATTGATGATAAAAGATACGATCAGCAAAGTCAGCAGACATTCTGAAACGTTCTCTGAATTGCTCATCCGTAAAAAAGGTTCTTCCACACCCAACAACTATGCATGAGGGGCAGATTTTTCTTTTGTTATAAAGGACTTCAAGAGCAGGAATCAGTTTTCTTCCCGCCAGATCGCCTGAAGCACCTATGATTACTATTGCAATTCGATCCAGCTCCAAATTAACCCTGATTTACTTAAAAGTACGAGTATTTGGTTCCGGGATACTTCATCATCACTTTAAATGAGGTTGTATGATGTTAATAACCAGCAACCCTTGAAGAAAAAGTCCCCGGAACCCTCCTTTATAAGTTTAGTTTATTCTTCGGGAGAAAATTCGTCTTTGCTCACCCCGCATTCCGGGCAAACCCAGCTATCAGGGATATCTTCAAAAGCTGTACCGGGAGCTACACCTCCATCAGGATCACCTATTGCCGGATCATAAACATAGCCGCAAGCATTACATACGTACTTTTTCACTTAAACCTCCAGAATGATTGAATGTGATTAAGTTCGTAAAAGAAATCAATTCGCACTCCAGACTGAAAGGATGTACTGCTGTCAATGATAGAGTGCTTCCGGTATTTCTCTTACTTTTATTTTAATATAAGCAAAGTCATTTTTATTGCACAACATACAAAAAGTCTTTGATAGAACGTCCATGTTATATATAAATCGAAGCATAAGGAAATTGCAATTTTTAGGCCATATTTCAGATTAACCAAAGAAAAATAAGGCGTTTTCGTAATTCCCTTTCTTTGTTTAGATATTTTTTTTCAGATTACTTCTTATTAATTATTGTTTTAATATTAGTTCCTATTTTTTCCGATTTAATATTATTGCGTTATTTACAGATATACTCAAGGAGTCGCTTCGTTGGAATACGAAAGCGTAACGAAACGTTTTTAAAAAATATACAGATGGCCTGTCTTTTGCGTTTTAATAGAAGAGGCAGACGGTTTGCAATCAAGAGAGATCTTGATAACAAATATCTCTGGAGGAACTTTATTCGACCGGCGTTTCAGATTTCAAATTGCCAGCGATGATGTTCCTGAGGTTAAATAGATACGACCTCTTCAAGGAGGAACAAGTGAAAAAGCTGCAAAACATGATATTAACTCTACTACTAATAGCCATGCCGGTCCTGCTGAGTCCAGATTGTACAGGTGCCAAAAGCGATACTGTTCAGAATGACTATATTCAATCAATCGGCTCAATAGAGCAATTTAATGCCATAATAGAGCATTCCGGAAACCGGCTCATCGCCTTTGACCTTTATGCCGACTGGTGTATGCCTTGCCATGTCCTGGAACCTCTACTTAACGAAATCGCCAGGGAATACAGCTCCAAAGTCACCTTTTACAAGATAAATGCGGACCAGTTTCCACAGATAATCGAAGCCTTTGGGGTAAATGGAATTCCTTTTGTGGTTTTTATAAAGAACAAAAAAGCTATCTACGCCCTTATGGGAGTACAACCAAAAGATTCATACACAAAAATCATTAACAGCTATGCAGATACCAGCTCAGAGAAAACAAAGGAGCCTGATGGGAAAAAAGTCGAAGGGTTGAAAATAAAAGTTAATAATTCAAATTGTTACAGATTCCGACACAATTTCTCATATTAAACTGGAATACATTTTCTTATCAGATAGTCCTCCTTCAAAAAAGAGGACTACCTGAAAGTTAAAGCATCGAAATTAAAGCGATACATATTGTCTGTGGATAAGCCATCGTATCCACAGCAACCCTGGAAGATGCACTATTTATTAGCCCAGAGCCCATGAAGATTGCAGAATTCTCTGGCTTTTAGCTCCACATTCTCATCCTCCACATAAAATGTTGCCTCAGCCACAGTATCCCCTACTTTAAAATCATGGCGCATAACCGTATCTCCAGCAATAAGCTCCACAAAGAGAATATAATGTTCTTTGGTCATGGGATGAGCCGCGGAACCTACCTTTACGGTTACCTTTTTTCCATCTCGCTCAATCACCGGCACATGCTTCTCTTTAGCACCATCAGTGGTATTGGCAACAAGCTCTTTCATCTCGTTACCACAACAGGACAAACTCTCCTCACCATCCCAAAGAGACTCAACTACAACTCCACATCCTGAGCATTTGTAAATAGCTCCTTTTTTGACCATTTAACACTCCTGAAAGACTTGGATAAAACTGTGAATTACTTATATTTACTACTACCTAAATATAGATGATTTATGATCCCATCAGGCCGCAAAAAACTCTGTAAGTCCTTCCGAAGAAGCCACCATCGCCTTCTGCCCCTTATGCCAGTTTGCCGGACATACCTCTCCATACTCTTCATGGTACTGCAGTGCATCAACCATACGCAAAGTTTCATCAACACTTCGACCCAATGGCAGATCATTTACCACCTGGTGACGTACTATAAAGTTTTTGTCGATCAAAAATAGTCCCCGATAGGCTACCCCTTGACCTTCAACCAGAACATCATAATCTGCAGAAATCGATTTGGTGATGTCGGAAACGATCGGATATTTTACCCCTTCAATACCACCTTTGGATTTGGGGGTATTGAGCCAGGCCAGATGACTGAAATGAGAATCGATACTGATTGCAATAAGCTCAACATCTCTGGCTTTAAACGCATCTAGCTTTTCATTAAAAGCATGAATCTCAGTCGGACACACAAAAGTAAAATCCAGGGGATAAAAAAACAGTACTATATATTTACCCTTTAAATCGGAAAGTTTAAAACCTTCGATTATCCGGTCTACTTTTACTGCAGTAGCCACAAAATCAGGCGCGCTCTTGCCTACCAGTACTGACATAGTTATTCTCCTTGTCTAAAAAAGTTAAAGGTATCTAGTTGTTGATTTTGATAAGGCCAATTCGCAAAAGCCGTGCCATAACACTAATCCCCAATAAATCGTCTTCTTAACCCTCTAGCCCCTCATCTGTGCAGATATTTTAATACACTTCTGTCTTACAATTCTTTAAGTCTCAATATACAGTTCTTCCATAATCAATGTCTTATGAATTTCAAGGCCGCTAATTTTTCAGGATATATGGTTTTTTAAATACAGTGAGGGATAAATATTGAGGAGTAAAAATCAGAAAAGCGGAATCTATGGCATTCTTTTGTTTTTTAGATCTCCATCACTGTAACAAACTTTTGATATGGAGATACTTTTCACTATAAAATGACGCACTATCAGACACTATTCCAGGAGTTCTATTTATGATCTTTTCAACGTTTTCTATTCTCTCGGAAAGAAGCGGATGAGTTGAGAGCGGCTCGAATATTTTCTGACTGTCACCATATTTCCTTTTAAGTTTCAAGAAAAAATCCCTGACCCCTAAAGGATTAATACCTGATCTGGAAGTGTAAACAACAGCGCTACTGTCTGCCTCGAATTCATTATTTCTGGAAAATTTTAGGAAAGCCAGATTCTCCAGTAACGATGCAGCAGCCTTGGCAATAGTCGATTCGTCTCCAAAAAGAATCTGATTTACCAATCCGGTTACTTCACCGGCAACCAGACGATCAGCACCATGATATCTTGTAATATGTCCAATTTCATGAGCTAAAACACCTGCCAGCTCAGCGGTATTTTCCACTTCCTTAAGTAACCCTGTGTATACAAATACATGTCCTCCTGGTATAGCGAATGCATTAATTGAAGAATCATCCTCAAGAATTGTGAAGGTAAATCGAAGGTTTGGCCTTTCTTTCTGATTTTGCGCTAATATGGCACCTATTGAATCAACAAATCTGGTTACCCGGTAATCACCCTTAAACGGCGGATAATTTTCGGAATCTGCAGAAATCTGATTTTTCAAGTTATTACCAATGGAGATTTCCTGTTCTTCACTTATTAAAAAAGGTCTCACAGTGTCACAAAAAAGAAATACCGGCAGAAGAATAATCAGATACTTTTTCGTTAAGTTTTTCATCTTTTTTTCATGACTTTAATTAAACAGCAGCTTAAGGCTGGTAGTATCACCTGCTGCATTTTTTAGATTCATGATAATTTTTCTAAATAAGTAAAATTATATCATGGAAATAAAAAAAGGGGACCGTTTAATCTTTTAGAAAAAACGATCCCTTTAATTTTGTAGTTCAGTATTCTATTGAAAGTCAGGATGAGAGAGAGAGGAGAGGAAAAGATTCTCAGGTCAATCATATCTG
>JAAYPC010000222.1 GCA_012519985.1 Fibrobacter sp. | reverse complement strand
CTGATCAGTTTTTTTTCTTCAGGAGTACATAGAAGTCCGAAGTGATCGGGCTCAAAAATAAGATCCGAAGAGAGAAATTTTTCTGAATGTCTTAGTAAAGGGGTTGTCTGATGAAGCAGTTGCAGTGTTTTATCTGGAAATCCAGGGCTGCCAAACGAGTCAATTGATGTAAGTGTGTCAATACCAGTGGCGGCTTTTTTCAGCATTTCATATTGAAAAGACGGGCTGGTTCTGAAGCAGATAAAACCATTGGTTACAGTCTGATTATTTTGTGGATCAGAAATTACAAAATTCTCATTCCACTCAAAACAGGAGATAATGCGTTTTGCCACGATTTCTGGTGGCATCCTTTTCAGAGATGCTATCCTGAGAGCAAGGGGGCTGTTAAGGTCGGTTGAAGGGAGTGGTGATTTGAAAAAAAGTGGAATAGAATCGGAAGATACTGGTATGTCAGGAAAAGATTTGCAGACAGCTACCCGTAATGTTTCTCTCAGATAAGAATAAATATTTAAAGTCACGGCTGTTTTTTTACACACCTGCAGCAAACATTAACAAGTGCGCATTTAATTAATGTCTATTCTTTTCCCTTCGGACCAGAGCTCTTCAAGATTATAATAGCTTCGAACTTCAGGAAGCATTATGTGGACAATAACATCAGAATAATCCAGCAAGACCCATCGTCCCTCATCCTGACCCTCCTGGTGCCATGGGTGAGTGCTCTGTTCTGACAAACTTTTGACGATCGCATCTGCGATGGCGTTGTTCTGAACCGTATTGTCACTTTCACAGATAATAAACCAGTCTGCTGATCCCGGAAGGCCCCGGATATCCAGAACCACTATGTTTTCTGCCAGCTTTTCCTGCGCCTGTTTGACGATCTCATCGACCAGGGGTTTTCCTGCAAGTGCTTTACCATTAGTTTTTTTCACTGAATTCTTTCTCCAAAATCCGGTCCTATAATTACAGTTACATCATGCATTTTATCATTATTTCTGATAATGATCATTTTATCTGTATCGAGGCTGGAGGCCACCTGAGAGGCAACAGTGGTATCCTGAGTCCTTGAAATTACGATAGTAAATGGATAATTCCATGTTTGTGCATTTCCCACGCTCTTGATATCAAAATTGGTTGAGCGAAGATAGTCTGCAACTTTTCCGGCAGCACCTTCTATTCCACATCCATTGAGTACTTCAATTCTTCCGATATAGGGTATCGACACCGTCTTTTTTTTCTCCTGCCTGGGAACTGGTCTTGTTTTTAATTCTGTACCTATAAACATTGAGATACCAAGTATGGCTGAAACGATGATCAAAGTAAATAAATTGCTCATAAAAGGACAGTAGAAGAACGATCAACTTTCCAGATAAAGTGATGAAATCTGTTTATTGATGCTGTTAAGTGCGATTACCCTTGAAGAGAGTGCATTTGAAAATATGAAAGCCGGTACCAAGATAATCTCCTTAAATATGGAAGCAGCTAAAGTTTGGCTGTGAGTGAAAATATATAATTTAAAGAGGAAGAGAAAAAGCAGGATTTCAGTATAGAATCTCAGAATCAGGCCAGAGGACTGGAAGCTCTGGTCTGAAATTAGAGATTTCAATTGATTATCAGCCTCAATGCAGGCAGGATAGAAAGAAACAATCAGTTGGACTGAGCGAATTTTTCGATTTCATCACGAATCTTTGCTGCCTCTTCGTATTTCTCATCCTGAATAGCTTTTTTCAGCTTTTTCTGTAGAGCCTCCAGAGGGGAGAGGTTTTTGTCGTCTTCTATTTCTTCTTCAGAAGACTCTTGCTCAAACTCTGTTTCTTCATCGGCCTCTGATTCTTCTGGTATGATTATGCTTGCTTCATCCATTACTTTTTCAGCGACATATATTGGTGCATTAAATCGCAGGGATAAAGCGATTGCGTCACTGGGTCTGGAATCGATTTCAATTTTTTTACCATCCTTTTCCAGCACCAGCCTGGCATAGAAGGTTTCATCGATCAGATCGCAGATTTCCATGCGCAGGAACTTACAGTCAAGACTGGTGAGAACCGATTTTAAAAGATCATGAGTAAGTGGTCTGGGAAAAGGGATGTCATTGAGCACTATAGCAATAGATTGTGCTTCCAGTTGTCCGATAGAGATCGGCAGTGTGCGTTCGTCATTAGCAGCCCGGAGTAAAACCACGAATTCCTTTCCCATATTAACCAGAAATGTGTTCACAATTTCCACATGAATCATACTGATGTATTATCCTTTTTAAAGAAGTTTACAATGAGGATCAGAGGCGGCTTTTTCCGACTGGAATGCCTGCGTGCTTCACTTCCGATCCGATACCTGAATACGAATAAAATGGTAGCTTATTTTCTTATAGATTATCGAAATTCAAGGTTAAAGAGAGTGAAATACTATTAAAATTAAATCGGTTCTACCTCGAATGTCTGATTACGATCAGGACCTATGGAAATTATAAGTATAGGAATATTATAACAGAGTTCCTGAATTTTGTAAATGTATTTGATGGCCTCTGCGGGCAGATCTTTGATCGTTTTACACTCAGAGATGTCGCATTTCCACCCTTTAACCGTTTCATATATGGGTACTGCTTTTTCCAGAGCCAGAGTATCCGATGGAAACTGCTCAACTTTTTTGCCATCGATTTCATAATGAGTGCAGATCTGGATCTCCTCCATTTTGTTGAGCACATCGAGTTTGGTAAGTGCAAAGCGGGTAAGACCATTAAGCTGGACTGCTTTTCTGATCATAACACTGTCAAACCATCCGCAACGGCGGGGGCGACCGGTTGTGGCACCAAATTCACCACCCTCTTTGCGAAGCATCTCACCTAAGGAGTCATTTAGCTCGGTTGGGAAGGGGCCGTTTCCTACACGGGTGGTATAGACTTTTACTATTCCGATCACATGATCGATCATTGAAGGGCCTACACCGCAGCCAGGACATGCATACCCGGCAAGGGTGTTGGAGGAGGTTACAAAAGGATAGGTACCGTGATCAATATCCAGAAATGTTCCCTGTGCACCTTCATATAAAATGCTTTTACCTTTGCTTGCAGCCTCGTAGATATAACAGGCTGTATCATTTATGTATGGAAGCATCCGTTCTCTTATTAGCCGATACTGATCAAGGATTTTTTCTTCATCCAGATCGAATGGGGAATGGTACATTGTTTTAATTAAGCGGCTTTTAAATTCAAAACAGGCTTTGAATTTCTTCACAAAACCATCCCAGTCCCGAAGATCTCCGACTCTGATTCCGGTTCTGGAGGTCTTATCGGAGTAGGCGGGGCCGATACCTCTACCCGTAGTACCGATTTTTCCCTCACCCATCTTTGATTCAGAGGCACCATCCTGAGCCTTATGAAATGG
Source organism: Fibrobacter sp. (assembly GCA_012519985.1). Taxonomy (GTDB): domain Bacteria; phylum Fibrobacterota; class Chitinivibrionia; order Chitinivibrionales; family Chitinispirillaceae; genus JAAYPC01. The sequence continues at coordinate 15,953 of JAAYPC010000222.1, read as the reverse complement.
AAGTACCAGATGCGCCAGATCGGAGACAAACAGGCGCCCATCAACAGAGATATTGTTGCTTTCAAGCTCATCAACTTCTCTTAAAAACTGCTCGCAATCGAAAACGACACCATTTCCTACAATGCAGACTTTATCAGGATACATAATTCCTGAAGGGACAAGATGAAAGATGAATTTCTGGCCATCTGCAATAACTGTATGCCCGGCGTTTGCTCCTCCCTGAAAACGGATGATCAGGTCAGATTTCTGGGTGAGATAGTCGATAACTTTTGCTTTACCCTCATCACCCCATTGTGTACCTACTATAACTGCATTGGCCATTGTCTAAATCCTGTTGTCTTTTGGAAAAATTCAATAATATATTCGGTTGCCCGAATTTTTTTAAGCACAAACCATATAAATTAGTTATGGGAAGGTGTTCTGGTCAAATCGCTTCTTTATATTATTTTAATGCACTAAGATGAAGCGGCCCTCTCCGATTCAGCTTTCTAAACCGTTAATCTCTACTAATACAATTTTCCAGGAAATCTATGATTAATCCACAAAATCCGCTTATTATTCAAAGCAATAGCACCATTTTATTGGAAGTGAACAATGCCCTTTTTACCGAAGCCAGAAATGCCATAAGCCTTTTTGCGCACCTGGATAAGAGTCCGGAGTATATCCATACCTACTCGATAACTCCCTTATCCTTATGGAACGCTGCTTCATTAGGATTAACCCCGGATCTGGTAGTGGAGCGGTTGACTCAGTTTTCCAAATATCCGGTTCCTGCCAATGTTATCGATGATATAAGGGAGTTGATGGGTCGTTTTGGAAAACTTATTCTTGAGAGTGCGCCTGAAGGGTTGGTGTTGCGTTCGACAGATGCAGTACTGCTGCATCACCTGATACTTCACCCCAAGCTTAAGAGCATGGTTATCAGGCAGTTAGACCCTGAACGGGTCTTGATCTCCTCAGAGAACCGTGGATACATAAAACAGGTTTTAATAGGGATAGGTTTTCCTGCACATGATCTGGCTGGCTATGTAGATGGAGAACCATTCAGCATACATTTAAGGCAGAAGACCCGTTCGGGTGCTGAGTTTTCTGTGCGGGAGTACCAGCGGCAGGCAACAGAGAGTTTCATGGGGAGTCCCGATTCTCCGGGAGGCAGTGGCGTTGTAGTGCTTCCCTGCGGTGCCGGGAAAACGATTGTAGGAATATATGCCATGTCTTTGTTGCAAAGAAGAACGCTTATTCTGGTTACCAATATCACAGCAGCGCACCAGTGGAAACGGGAAATACTGGACAAAACTGATTTGGCTGAAGAGGATATTGGTGAGTATAGTGGCGAATCGAAACAGATAAGACCTGTGACTCTGGCCACCTATCAGATACTGACTTATCGCAAGAAGAAAATTGACCCTTTCATTCATTACGAAATCTTTAATAAGGAGAACTGGGGACTGGTGATTTACGATGAGGTTCATCTATTGCCTGCACCTGTATTCAAATTTACAGCCGATCTTCAGGCAAGGAGGCGTCTGGGGTTGACGGCTACTCTTATACGTGAAGATGGTCATGAGGAGGATGTTTTTACCCTTATTGGCCCCAAGAAGTTCGATGTCCCATGGAAAGATCTGGAACGTCAGGGTTGGATTGCCACAGCAAGATGCATCGAGATAAGAGTAGATCTTCCGGCAGCCGAAAAGATGCATTATCTTACCCTTACTCCCAAAAAGCAGATTCGTTTAGCTTATGAGAACCCTTTAAAATTGAAGGTGGTCAGGGAAATTCTGCAGAAACACTCCGGGGAACAGGTGCTTATTATCGGACAGTATTTGACACAATTGGAACAGTTCTCCAGCGAATTTAACATCCCCATCATTACAGGTGCTACACCAAACAAGGTTCGGGATCAACTTTACAACGAATTCAGGGAGGGGAGGATAAAAACGTTGGTCTTATCAAAAGTGGGAAACTTTGCTATCGATCTTCCTGATGCAAACGTGGCGATACAGATTTCCGGATCTTTTGGCTCCAGGCAGGAGGAGGCACAGCGGTTGGGGAGAATACTAAGGCCTAAAAAGAAGGGAGAACAGGCGACCTTTTATTCTGTTGTTACCAGAGAATCCAAAGAGATCGATTTTGCCATGAAAAGACAGCTCTTTCTAACCGAACAGGGTTATTCCTATGAAATAGAATATCGGGAATTCTGAGTTTACCAGATAAATACTTCTATGAGTTTACCAGATAAAATCTTATAATGGCATATATGTAGCAGTTATGATTATTTTAACCTTAATCGTATTACTCTTTGGGTGATGGGAGACACGGATTCTCTGTACCGAACAGAAAATCTGTGGGTCCGGACCAGGTAAAAGAGGTGGTTGATCCATAAAAATCATCTGCTTAGGATTTGATTTAATCTGCTGAAAAAACAGAGGGAGGGGCGTTATGCTGGAACTGTTTAAGAAAAGCATTTATGCGACGATTGGTCTGGCAGTTTTGACTCGCGAGAAAGTTGAGGAGATGGGCAAGAGGTTGGCTTCTGAGGCGAAGATGTCTGAAGCTGAGGGTAAAGAGTTTATTAATGAATTATTGAAGAAATCGGATGAAACAAAAGAGGCTATCGAGAAAATGGTTAATCAGAGAGTGGAGATGGCTTTGAAGAAACTTAATATTCCCACCAGAACTGAATTTTCAGATCTGGAGAGCAGAATCTGTAAACTTGAGTTGAATGCTTCGAGACAGGAAGGAAAGTGATAGATAACTGGAGGCCAAGGAGCGGCTTTTACCGTCATATCGGAAGATATGGTGAGATTGCTTCGGTACTGGTCAAGTATGGTTTTGGTGATCTTATTTCCAGGCTCAACATTGAGCGCTATTTAAGCGCTGGTAAGCGTCTTTTCAGGGTTGGGCAGCAGAAGAAGCTTTCCAGAATTTCCAGGTGGGACCGGATACGGATGGCGCTGGAGGAGTTGGGTCCCACCTTCATAAAATTGGGGCAGTTTGCCAGTAATCGTCCTGATATTCTGCCTTCCGAGCTTATTGATTCATTAGAAAAGCTTCAGGACTCGGTTGCCCCTTTTCCCAGCCAGGATGCACACAATATTATCAGGGAGGAGCTGGGAGCTTCAGTAAATCAGCTTTTTAAGTATTTTGAGGAAAACCCCTTTGCTTCTGCATCGATGGCGCAGGTTTATCAGGCAGTGCTCAAAGATGGACATAAGGTAGCAGTCAAAGTTCAGCGGCCAAAAATAAGGGAGATAATCAGAGCAGACCTGGAGATAATGTATCACCTTGCTTTTCTTATTGAAAAGCACATTCAGGGAATGGAGCAACTCAATTTACGTCAGTTGGTCAATGAGTTTTCCAGTGCCATAAATAAAGAGCTTGATTTCAATGCCGAAGCGCTTCATGCGGAGCAGTTTGCCAGGAATTTTAGTGGTGATTCCCGCATTTACATTCCTCGGGTATTTCTTCATTTGACCGGCAGGCGGGTGATTACCACCGAATTCGTGGATGGAATAAAAATCACCAATGTAAATGAGCTGATTAAATCCGGAATCGATCCCAAAGAGATTGCCAGTTCCGGAGCATCGGTTGTGTTGAAGCAGATTTTTGAGTTCGGTTTTTTTCATGCGGATCCTCATGCCGGTAATTTACTGGTAAAGAGAGACAAATCGATCTGTTTTCTTGACCTGGGGATGACCGGCATTCTCAGTCCTACATCACGGGAGCGACTCAGTTCGATTATTCTGGGTATAGCAACCAGAGATCCTCAGAGGATAGTGAAGACTCTTTACGATATGTCTTCGGAGCGGGTCGAACGCAAGGAGGAGCTGGAATATGAGATATCTGAATTGATTCAGGAGTATGCATCGCGTTCGCTGCGAATGATTAACATAGGTGAAGTGCTTAACAAATTGTCGCGTTTGCTCGTTGTGTATCGCTTGAAAATGATCCCCGGTTTTTATCTGCTGGTCAAGGCCATGGCCACCATGGAGGGAATTGGTTACAAGCTGGACCCTGATTTCAGCATGATAGAGCATGTGGAGCCTTTTGTCAAAAAGATGATAGCTGATCAGTTCAGTTTCAGACACATGGCTAAAGATGGTGTGGACACTTTGCAGGATTTTTTCTTTCTTATGCGTGATTTACCATCTGAAACCAGGGATATTATTCAACTGATTAAAGCAGGAAGGGTAAGGATAGAGTTTGAGCACAGGGGGTTGGAACCGGTACTTAAAAAATTCAGTCAGACTATAAACCGGCTGGTTTTTGGGGTAGTGCTTGCTTCACTGGTAATCGGTTCATCTGTGGTTATTCTCTCCAATATTCCTCCCAAACTCTATGGGGTTCCGCTTATTGGGATAGCAGGCTTTTTAACCGCTGCATTTATGGGTTTTGGATTGTTGGTTTCCATTATCCGGAATGAAAAAAAGTGAGAATCGCTTTAAAGGGGCTTAAGCATTTCAGAACACTTAAGTTGAACAGAAAACGTAATAAAACTTATTTGGCCTTAACTGTGAATTTTTCTTATTTTACATAAATTATTCATTTCGAATAACTTATTCGAATCAGAACAGATTGGGACTTTAAAGATTTGAAATTTTTTAATTTTGTACACCGAAGTATCTTTGATTCTTCTTTTTATAAAGAAGTTGCGTCTTTCTCCAGAAAGACGGTGGTGCTGTATTTTATAAAGCTGCTTTTTTTTACAGTATTAATCACTGGGCTTGCTCACACTTACTATCTGCTTCATCCGCAGCGGGGGATTTCTTCAAAAATAGAGCTGCTCTTCTCTGGTATGGAAATTAATGAAGGGGTTTTGATTCCAAATCGTGAAACTCCATATTTTCCACCTTCTTATCTGATGAATCCGGTTATAGAACAGTTTACCGGGAGTGCCAATGTTTTAAATAACAGTATCGATTCGCTGTTGGTTATTGATACCTTAGAAAGCAGTACCTTATCACCAAAAATTCCTTATGTGTTAAAAAAAGACAGGGTGATGTTAAGGTACAATAATGTAGTATTCAACATTCCTTACAGAGATTTTCTCAAGGACATCAAACATTTCCGTTTTACCTCAGGGGAGATCAGACAGCTTCTGGGTCAGAATCTGGAATTTTTATTGACATCCTGTTTGACTGTGAGTTTTTTCAGCAATTTTTTTCTGTTGATTTTCAGCATTTTTTTTCTGGGGATTGCAGCATTTATATTCAGGGTCGAGAGAGGTAAGAAGTTCCTTTTTTACATACGTAACGCCTGTTTTGCTGTTACCCCGATTGCTGTGGGGACCATTTTAATCGGGCTCTCCGGAGTGAAGTTAGCCTGGACCTGGCATGTTCTTATCTTTATTTCCACCGTTGTAATGTTCAGGGCGATAGTCGCTTTGACAAAACCGGCTAATGATAACAGAGAAATTTGATGTTATTATTAATTGAGGAGCAGACCCCATAAAGAGGCATTATGATATTAAATATTGAACAGAAAAAAGGTGATCAAGATCAATTGGATGGACGGGTTACCGTTTATGCCATAATTGAGACTGATGCAGCGGACATTTTAAATATGAAGCACCCAATAGCCTCGATGGTTCATAATGGATTGCTTGTGGCGCAGGGTAATTTCAGGGAGCAGAGCAGTTTAAAGGATTTTTTGAAATCCGAGATGGGAATCTCCCTTGATGAAAATCTGGGTGAGGGGCTGGCTCAATTGATCGAAAAGATGAATGGTCTGGAATCAGCACTCGATCCCCAGAAATTAAAAGAACATCTGGAAAATATGGGGGAAGAGTTCATTCCCACCCCTGCCAAGATAGTTCCTTTTCACTCTGAAGAGGAGATTCTGGCGCAGGAAGGGGACATATTTTTTATAGGAAACTATAAAAACGTTGGTAATGCGGTTTTGGGGGTTAATGCCTTGCCTATCTTATACCAGGCACGTTACCGGGAGCAGGAGGCTCATAAGATTCTTAATGAAATCGAGTTACTTATTTCTCAGATTGAACGTAATGAAAGTACAGTCAGCCCCTCGGTAATGACTCCGGGGATTGATATAGAGCAGAAGCTGTTGAAAGAGTTTATCCCTAATATGCTTTATTGCATTAAGGAACCCAGCCAGTTCAAGGAAGCAGAAGAGCAGTTTCGCGATTTCATGAGAGGATATCGTTTCAAGGAAGATGTCGATGCCATTGTTACGCTGATAGGTTCTAAGGAGCAGCTTGGCGCACAGGATTACAGACTTCTGGAATTGTATGCCAAAAAAATCGCTGCAGTAAAAAAAGAGGATTTCAGCGCGGCAGAAGTATATTCTAAAGAAATTCAATCGTTGCGCAGTGAATAAAAAAAATGTCCACTGCTAGTTTTAATAAAATTTTCGGTTGAGAAGAGACCGGTGATTAAAAATCCCAACGATATAGTAGATAAACTGACTTCCGATTATCGTGCTGTTTTCGGTGAACAGTTGATAAGTGTGGTGATGTATGGATGTGCTGTGACTCATGAATACGTTCCCGGCTCATCTCCCATAAGCATTTTCCTTTTAGTCACAGATTCTTCACTGGAATACATCCACAAATGCATCGATGTTCACAAGTACTGGTACCGCAGGGGAGTTATGACTCCTCTTATTATGAGCAGAGACTTTTTTGAGACATCACTTGATCTTTACCCTGTAGATTATCTTCATATACAAAGTAATTACCGGGTGCTTTTCGGGGAGGATGTTTTCAGTACTCTGGATATCCAGAAAGAGCATCTGAGGATGCAATGTGAGAGGGAGCTCAAGCAGCTCTCATTGAACCTGAGGGAAGAGTATTTGCAGGCTGGTTGCCGCAAAAAAGTCCTGACTGATTTACTGGAAGATACCACAAACCGGCTCTTTCCGTTTTTCAAGGCTCTTCTGGTGATAAATGGAAGAAAAATTCCACATGCCAGTTCCGAACTGATCTCTTCGGTAGAGGATCTTTTTGGACTGGGGGTTTCTGTTCTTTCCGATATTTATCACAAGAAAAAAGGCCTGGACAAAAACAGTGTACAATTCTGCCACCGTTTAGCAGAAATCATTGACCTGGTTGTAGGCAAAGTAAACCAGGCAAAGGAGCGTGAGCCGCAGTCGCTGGTAACATAACCGATAGCTCTGAAAGAAATTATGCATACAGATATTTTGTTGCTTACTAAAATCATCGAATTGACACCAATAGGAATTGTGGTCATGCGTACAGATGGTACTGTCTATTATCTGAACGCATGCGCTTCACAGATGTTTAATATTCCGGCCAGCCAGCTTGAAGGCAAACCTATATGCAGCTATGTCTCCGAAGTTAATGGAGAAAGATCCTGGGAAGAGATCTTTACACTGATGCTGAAACAGGAACTCTGTAAAACCAATGTAATCATTCATCCACATGAGAATAATGAAGATATTATCTGTGAATTGAGTTCGTTTTTCGTTCCTGGAAACAAGGATTATCCTGATTCACTGGCCCTTATTTTCAGAAACATCACCCAGCAGACCCGTATCGATGAGCAGATAGAGAAGAAAAATCTTGAAATGGCCAAGATGAACTCGGAGTTGATAAGATCAAATGCCGAATTAAAGCGGGTCTCCGAGATGAAATCCAATTTCCTCAGCATCGCTTCGCATGAACTGAAAACCCCCCTGACTTCCATAAAGGGTTATTCCGATATTATTATCGATAACATGAAAGAGAAAATTGACAGCGGCGTCTATAGGATGATAGAAAGTATCAACAGGGCTGCTGACCGGCTTCACAGAGTAGTAAACAACATCCTTGATGTCACCAGAATTGAACAGAAACGATTACGGCTTAAACCGGAAATGATCGATCTGGGGGTGGTGGCCAAAGATTGTATCGATGAACTCTCTCAGTTTTCCCTTAAACGCGGGATTACTTTCAATTGTACCTTTGACAAGGGTGATCTGCAGTTCTATGGCGACAAGATGAAAATGCAGCAGGTCTTTACCAACCTTTTCAGTAACGCCTTGAAATATTCTCCTGATGGATCGGTGGTGGAAGTATCTATAGGAAAACAGAACCAAAAGCGGTTCCATATAATAGTCAGGGATCATGGGATAGGAATAGACAAAAGCGAGCAGAAAAACATTTTTGATGCATTTTACGAAGTAGGAAGTGCCACCCGTCACAGTACCGATTTCTCCAAATTCATGGGTGGGGGAACGGGGCTGGGCCTCTCTATAGTCAAAGGTATCGTAGAACGGCATGGCGGCAAGATTTGGGTGGAGAGTGAAGGTGTAAAGGAAAACAGCTTTCCTGGAAGCGAATTTCATATTACTCTGCCCTTTAAAGCTGAAATCAGTTGGGATGATGATGAGACCAAGTTCAGTAGCATAGAAAAAGAGGATGAACTCAATGAGCAGGAGATCTCTTTGCAGACAGAGGTCAAGCCTACCATCCTGTTTATTGACAGTGATCGTGAAGCCGTTGAGATTGCCAGAATGGTGCTGGAAAATGCATTCGAGACAATTGTTGCCGAATCAGGGGAAGTGGGGCTGTCTCTGGCTTTTCAACACCATCCATCTCTTATTCTCATGGATTCCTATCTTCCTGGTATTGATGGATACAGGGTTTGCAGGATTCTGCGTTCTCAGGATGAAACCCGCGATATTCCGGTAGCGTTTTTCTCTGCTGGAACCCAGAATGATGAGATTCAGAAATGTTTTGCCTGCGGTGCAGACGATTTTATCGTGAAACCCTTCAGCGGCAGGGAACTGGTTGACAAAATATGGCGACTGCTGATGAAAAAGAAAGAAGAAGAAACGTTCAAATAATAACGAATATCGAACAACGAATGTCGAAGTAAAGGAAAATATAAAATAAGAAGTTCGAAACAGAAATGTAAGACAGGAAAACTCGAAATTCGAAAAATAACGAAAAATAATCGCGTTACCTTCTTCAGATTTAAAATTTTATGTTCTTCTTATTTCGATATTCGTTATTCGATATTCGTTATTTATCAATGGATATATACTAAGTGCCTACACCGATTCTTATAACCACCCCCATTGGCCTCACCTCTTTCCTTCGTGAAGAGTTGCAAAGGTTAAAATATCCGATCAAAAAAGTCGGGGCCGCCGGAGTGCTGACTGAAGGAGATTACACCGATGCGATGCGTCTTAATCTCTATCTCTTTACCGCTCATCATGTGCTCTACCTTATAAATGAGTTTTCCTGTAATAATCCTCAGGAACTTTATAAACGGATAAATGCCATGCCCTGGGAGACCATGATTTCTGCAGATGGATACCTTTCGGTGGTCTCAAATGTGTTTCATCCAAGCATAAAGGACACCAGATTTGCAAATCTGAAAACCAAGGATGCTATCGTAGACCGGATACTGATCCGCAAGGGAAAGCGTCCGGATTCGGGGCCGCAGCGAAATGGTGCAGTGATCCATGTCTATTGGAGAGATGAGAAGTGTCAGGTCTATATTGATACTTCTGGAGAACCTTTGTCAAAGCGGGGGTATCGTACCAATCCTCTCTATGCTCCTATGCAGGAGACTCTGGCTGCGGCTGTAGTCAAGGCTACCCGGCTCAAATCTTCAGAAAACTTCATTAATCCCATGTGCGGAAGTGGTACACTGGCTATCGAAGCTGCATTGCAGTGTATCAATCGGGCACCAGGATCGATACGTAAGAATTTCGGATTTATGCATACTCTTTTTTACCGCAAAGAGGTATGGGATGAGCTGGTGAGGGAAGCAGCAAGCAGGGAAAGAGCTGAATCTGGCAGAATAATAGCTACCGATATCAATGATGATGCAATTAAGGCTGCCTATAACCATGCCCGTCTGGCAGGAGTCGATAGGCTTATTGATTTTAAAGCTGTTGATTTTGAGGAAACACAGATTCCGGATGGAGCTGGGGTAGTGGTGTTCAATCCTGAGTATGGAATTCGTTTGGGTGATGAATCGGAGTTGGGGCAAACCTACAGAAGAATCGGTAACTTTCTGAAGAAGCGATGTCAGGGATACCGGGGGTATGTTTTTACAGCCAATATGAAGCTGGCTGGTGAGATCGGGCTTAAATCAGGAAGGAAAATCGCTTTTAAAAGTGGTAAGCTGGATTGCAGACTTTATGAATATGAGTTGTATGGAGGGACACGACTCTGAGCCCCGCCAGTAAGGGGGAGTGGAATCAGGAATGGGGGATAAAAATTCGAAATTCGAAATTCGAAATCCGAAATTCGGTTAACCTACAGATAATAAGTAAGATGAGAGGGTTAAAAATAACCGGTTGTCTTCAAATAAATTTTGGGAAAGACACCTCCATAATCACTTTTTTCTTTGTCACCTATTCCTATTTGTGAGCCTAATTCGAGACAGATATTATCTGAAAGGCTATATTCCACCGAAGGAATAAGCATCACCGAGTGATCGGTCAGATTACTGAGTGTAAAGGCTGAAAAAATAAACCTTTTAATTGCATCAAAACGCAACCCTGCAAACAGATAGTTTCTGGCAAGACCCGACATATCACCAGTAAACAAATTAATCAGATCAATGGAGTTATAATCAGAAGCTTTTTTCTGGCCTAATTGGTTAAAGTAATATTCGACCATAACGTATAATCCGTTGGTGAAAGTATAATCAACACCTATATCGGCCTGTAGATAACAGGAATCAAAATCAGTATATTTCAAACCAGGATAGACAGGGTTTTTCAGAGCAATTTCAGTCCACATACCCACATCCCCAATCTGTCCTGCCATATCCGCACCGAAAATCATTTTTGGAGGTAAACCCAGGATCTGACGGTCAGCATTCATAAGACGAACAGCGCTAAAAGAAAGATCAAAACCGGCAATATTGGTTTTATATCTGATTCCTCCACTTGAATTGTCAATATCTTTTCCAGGTGATGCAATAATTGAAATACGTGAAAGAGAGCCCAGGGGGATTTCCAGTCGCAAAGCAGTAACTCCCACTTTAGGCGCATCGGGATCCAGCGGATTTTTGCTGTTCCATACATCGGTAGGATTGAAGGCATATCCGGTTCCCCACGCTATCATCTGCCGTCCTATGAAAAGATCGAAATATTTGAAATAGGCTTTAACCAGTGCACGATCCAGAATTACTTTGTCCGAAGGATAAAACGTGGAATATGGAAGGTACTTTATAAGGCGGTTTACAGTTTTTTCTGAAAGCGGCAGGGAGTCTGCCGATAATTGAAATTCTCCCAGCACTTCCATGTAAGGAGAAAGAAGCTGTTTCAGTAGAACATCGGTTATTGAGCCTTCGCGCAGCGTCTCAAATGGATCCAGAGGTTGCAACGGAGCGGTTAATATGATATGAGTTTCGAGGCCTCCATAAACACCATAGTCCCAGTTTCCCTCGATTCGTGCCTGAGCAACATCGGAAATTATTTCGTTTGGAGAGATATTGATAGTAGCCATATTCTCCAGATAACCTCCGAATTGAAGTTTTCCCAAATCGGCTTTCATGGAAAATGCTGAAAGAGAAATTGCCGATATAATTAAAGCAGGTAAAAGTTTCATCCGTAATTCCTTTTTGTTTATCGTTTGAAACAAGGAAAATCGATATTACAAACAGTAACAACTTCAATCATTTCTGTTCGGGAAAAAGATCTCATCCTGAAAATATCGTATTATCTGCTCAGATATCTTTCAGAGAACATCTCCTGATCAAGCTCGATGTCGTTTTCTATCTTATTCATTTCCATTACAGTCTTGCTTCCCTTAAGGACGTTGTGCATGGTAACTTTTTCGCAACTCCAGTATTTTCCAATCAGTTTTGCTCCATCCACAGTAAGCTTTTTCCATAATGAATTGTCTTCATCGAAGTAGTGGACTTCAACCGGGATGAATTTTTCTTTATCAATCCAGTTAATGGTTTTTGAATAAGATGATCCTGATTTTTTTGGTACTGCAACCAGTTTGTAACAAGCGAATCCATTTTTTATCTCTTCACCTTCAAGTTTGATATTATAATCTTCTCTCATATCCTTTGCAGACATGTCTTCGTAGGAAAAATCGGAGTTATTTACTGACTGATTTTTCTGATGACTGGCAATTTTTCTGATTCTTGCGGTACGTGGAGAATAAAACCAGATATCATCACCATCATTGAGCATCAGGATTTTCATTCCCTTGATCCTTGCTGGTTCTATATATTCCATGAGGCTTTTTTCGCCTTTACCAGATGAGTAGCTTATAAGCCTGGAGATATTTTCTCTGCCATCGGATTCATAAACTCTTTGAGTCATTTCAACTCTGGAGGTCTGCGGATTCTGATTAGCCTCTGTTTTATCCAAGATTTCATCGACGGTTATTGAGAATACGTAAACAGATGTCAAAAGGATGAAAGCTGATATTCTTGAAAACATGTTTTTCCTCCTTTAAATTTATTCTACTGATTGGTTTTTCTATACTGAATTTTTACTGAATATTTTTTCACATAAGGTAATTACTGCTGGTAAAATGAAGGAACTGCTTATAAAACAGGCTCCCACACCGAAAAACAGAGTTAATCCGAAAACAGCCATACCCACATGTGTCCCTGTGGCCATCGAACCGAATCCTATCATGGTGGTAAGAGAGGTGAGTAATATGGCGCGGCCGGTAAACTTCATGACTAAAGGGACAGAGCCATTACCTTCGATTCTGTAACGGTGCAGTATATGCACCCCATAATCGACGCCTATTCCGATTATTAAAGGCATAGCCATGAAGTTCATCATGCTGAGTTTCATTCCGGAGGCAGCCATCAGACCTACCATCCAGATGGTTCCAATAGTGAGAGGAATCACAGCAAGAAGAGTATATTTGAAGGAGCGGAAATCGATCATCAGAAAAAGAATAATGGCGATTGCACTTATTACCGTTGCTTGAGCACCTTTTTCAGAAATGAAAGTAATCAACAACTGTGCAATTGCAGGCATGCCGGTGGTGCGTTCATTGACTTTTTTAGTCTGTTCGTTGAATGTATTCAGGCTTTTCTCATTCCAGATATACCCTTTTGGATAGACATTGATCAGAAGGTCATTATTACGCTTATTTACATACCGTTTTCTGATATCTTCCGGAAGATTTTCCAGAGTTACCAGTTGAGTGCCTGACATCTCAAGGAGACGCTTTTTGAGAACTTCACCTGCGATTCTCTGAAACCTGTTTAATACTGTCAAATCGATAGATGACGAATCGAATCTTTTGGCAAGAGACAGAATATAAGAGTCATTATCTTCTCTGCCCACCAGTTGATCACATTTGCGAATGATTTTGTTGGATTCTCCGTTAGACATAACAGACATCTCGCCTATTTCTACAATATTCTGATGCAGGCGAATGAGCTCACGATTAAGTTTGTACGCATCGTTTTCAGTAAGTTGCACCTCCGGAGAAATAGCTGTCAGTTTTTCCTTAAATGCATCGATAACACCGATATTCTCTCTTTGGACAGTTTCTTCCGGCAAAAATTCGGTTATGGCATCTACTGAACCTATAAGACCGGTGCGATTACCTACTTTCTTGAATTCTTCTGTTAACTTCCGGCATTCCTCCAGGCTCCTTGCTTTTACCATTGCGAAATCAGGTGAAATTTCGAATTTATCGAGAATCGTTTTCTGAGTTATCTGACTTGGTGTTCCCTTTGGTTGCAACTCCATAAAGTCATACTCCCATTGCATCCTGGAGCCGCCTTTGACAGAAAGGATTATAAGTACTATAGCAGTCAAGAGTACCGTGATCGCAACCGGAATTTTACTTATAAATCTGCCCGATCCGGAAAGAAATCCAAATCGAAACGGATAAAGAAGACAGGAGAAGAAAGGGAGTTTGAAAAATCTGACAACCGGGCCAGAAATCAGGTGCCACAGGGTTATCAGGATTCCTAATTTGCATTTGCGAAGGAATCCGGCTGATATGGAATATCCTTTACTATTCCAAACGATCATTGCAGGAAGCATTATCATCTGGGTTATCAGAGTAATTATAATTCCCAGTCCCATTGCAACGCCCATTTGGGCAAATGCTTCAAAACCAGTGAAAACAAGACAGAAGAACACTATTGAAGTAGTAAGTGCACCGGTAGTTACACCTGCTCCCACCCGCTCATACATAAATTGAATTGAGTCCTTTACAGATTTCCCCATTTGCCTGGCATCCCGAAAACCGGATATGATGTGGATTCCAAAATCGATTCCCAGTCCGATAAGCACAATTCCAAATACTGCAGACATCATGTTAAGGTAACGGTAAATCAGCGCCAGAATTCCTGCTGTCCAGATAATCCCTGTTACCAGAATGAGGATAGAAAAGAATGGAAGTTTCCATTCACCAAAAGATCCGGTTAAAAGCAGCAGTATAAATATCAACGCGAAGACACTGGGCCAACTGAAATCTTTGACCATAGCATTGTTTTCGTCAATTTGCATCATCATAAGACCGGTGCGGCCGAAATTAAGATCAGGATATAGTTTCCGAATTACTTCCAGAGAATCATCGATCTGATACCCCATTATCATCATATCTTCAAATTCATTCATGCTCACCGAAGGTTGAAGCATCATTAAGAGGACTGTATTATCAGAAGAGAGATAGTATTGGGGGCCGGCAATAAAATCGGTGACAGCTTCCACTGTAGCGACAGAATCGGCATTTTCCATATAAAGATCAAGACTCTGCAGAAATCTTCTTATCCCTTCCAGTCCTTGTACTGCCTGGGCTTCACCATCCAGAGTTGTAAGATTATCTGCATCTTCAATGTATTCTTTTTCGAAATTATTATTGATGTTTTCGATAAGATCGGGCAGGGCCAGAGAGCTGAACATGGAGAGTGTATTTTCCAGATCTTTGGGTTTTTGAATAATAAATCCGTGCTCTGATATGAATTTGTTATCCAATTTATAATCGATACGTTTCACCAGATTCAGGGTATCATATTCTATGTTCGATGGGCGCTTACCCTGCAAAAGAGCAATCTTATCTTTAATATTCAGCTTAACATTCTGAGCTGGTTTGATGTTAACGATATTCTGAAGACGAGAAGCCAAATCATCTGCTGCTTTCTGCATGAGTTTCGTGTTTTTGCTGGTGTCTTCAATGGTAATCATCACGGTCCCGTCAGATGAATAATCTTCAATGATATCCAGATATTCTTTTATCTGAGGAATATCGCTGGGCAGCATTTCAGCAATCTGGGTTTTCATGCTTAAACGAAATGATGCAGCAATCATGGCAAAGGTAATTATGATGCAGCATATAAGAATCTTACCAGGATGATTGGTAACCAGAGAGGAGAGTAATCGGAAAAAATGTTCTCTTATTTTCATAAATAAATTCCTTGAAGTTCGACTTTTTCCTGCAGAGATCCGAGATGTTTCATAATTTATATGTCAATATCGACTTCCCCAGAAGCAGTACTTCTTTTAGGTAATGCAGCGGCAATAGCCTTGTTCATCAGATGGGGAACTTCGGAAGGCACCAGAATTACCGACCCCTTACTCTTTACAGCATCGAGCAACAGGTTAAGCGAGCGCAGGGTCAATGCCTCAGTGTTTCCTTTATATTTTTGTGATGCCTGGGAGTACTTTTCAGCCAGTTCAATCTCTGCTGAACCCAGGATTACTCTTGCATTTTTCTCCCTTTCAGCCTGTGCTTCCCTGCTGATAGAATCTTCAAGTTCTTTGGGGATTACTATATCTTTGATCTCAACCGAAAGGGATGTGATACCCCAGGGGTTGGTTTTTGCATCCAGGATATTCTGCAGTTCCTGTCCAATCTCGTTGCGGTCAGTAAGTAAACGAGCCAGAGTAGTTTTGCCAATAATATCTCTGAGAGCGGTTTTGGCACTCAGGGGAACTGCTGCCAAATAGTTTTCCACTTCCAGAGTTGCTTTTGCGGCATCCCAGATCATCCAGAAAATTATTGCATCCACAAATATGGGTACGGCATCCCTGGT
>JAAYPC010000221.1 GCA_012519985.1 Fibrobacter sp. | reverse complement strand
GTAAACAGTAAGACAAATTATTAAAGTTTTCCCTTTGGATGTATTGAAGAGTCGGAAATACATTTATTGAATTCCTCAAGAACCCCCTCCTGAATCATCCAGTTATCATACTGACCACTTCCAACATTGTTGCAGATTATTGCAAAGGCATAAGTCTTCTCTGGTTTGAGTAGATATCCAGCAAGAGAGCTAACATTAAGAGAATTGAGTGTGCCTGTCTTTCCTCTCACGATTCCTTTGAGTTCAGATTTTCTAAACCTTGACTTAAGAGTACCATCTACTCCTGATACAGATAATGCGCTGAGATATTCCGGCAAGTAAGTTTTCTGATTCCAGACATGTGATAACAGGGATACAACCTGTTCTGCACTGATACGGTTTACATCCCCTAAACCGGAGCCATTTAGAAACTGTAGTTCACCTGATAACTTGTTCTTCTTCCACCAGTCAGCTATTACCGATGATGAGCGAGACCAGGAACCCGGCTGCCCTGAAACCGCTGAAATGGTTTTATAAATCATCTCTGAAGAAAAATTATTAGAATATTTGAACATTGCATTCAGATAGACCGAAAGCGGTTCTGAGCTGAATTGGTAAAAAACTTTTTTTGCAGTAATGCTATCTGGAAGTTGTGCATGCACCATCTTGCCTTCAACTTTAATCCCCGCATCATTTAATTGTGACAGAATTGCGCCACCAAATGTTTCCCAGGTTTGCCATACCTTTCGGTAAGTATAACGCGGAGATTCATCCAGTGCCATTCCCCCCTTTATAATGATACTGGTACCCAGATCCGTAGCAGTTGTTTTTATATCAATATTTCCACTTTTTCCCGACTCAACTGTTTTTGCTGTGGAAATAATTTTCAAGCCAGAAATTCTGGGAAAAACATCTATATACACCGGAGATCCAACAACGGTGCCAGTGCGATGATGAATTGCTATTGAATTAAAGCTCGAAGAAAGAGCTCCAATTAATGGTAAATAAGCTCTGCTGCTGCTATCTTCATCAAAACCGGGACCTACTGTCACCGAATCAAAAAAAGAATCATCAAATAACAGATTCCCTTTTATTTCACGAATCCCAAGATGATAAAGATGTTGAGCAAAAAGCCAAAGGCGTTCTGCTGTCAGCCCAGGATCTCCCCCTCCATAAAAACAGAGGTCGCCTCTAACTATTCCCGAATCGCTGTCAAATGTACCATTTACAAATACCCGAGTAGAAAATTGATAATTAGCACCTAAAAGGTCTAATGCTGCTGCACCAGTGACAAGTTTTGAAACCGAAGCAGGATTCAACATTTCGGAACCGTTTACCGATACCAATTCTTTCTGTTCTTGCACATCTTTAATCACGACGGCGATTCCACGCCCCTCATATTTTTTGGCTTTAAGATAGTTCTGGATTTCTTTTTGAATATCCAGGTCTGCAGCCCAGCTATTCACGATAACCGATATAAAGGTAAAAATTACAACAACAGAACGGTTCATCAATCTCCCCCTGTTATTTCGACTATTTTTGTTTTCCATATATGTTTCAAAAACCTATTTTAAAGAAAACATTAAAATATCAATTAGTCCATCCTTTTTTAACACTTTAGGAGTACAGTATGCCCAAATACGCTATCGCTTTCATCGCACCAACCGAATCTGCACAGCTTCGACATAAAATTATGGAAGGTGAAAATAAAGAAATCGCATTGCGTAAATTCTTCACCGAAGAAGCCAGCGAGTTTTATTCCAATGATGAGCAGGGCTTCTATTATTTCAAAGATGACTTTTTTGATACAAACACGTCTTCTGGAAGTATAATTGAAATTTAGCCACTGCGACATCCTGTACTCTTCATAAAATCATTTTCCTTCTTTATTTTTTACAAAAGAAGGATTATGCTTATCACCACAAGCTATTTTTGTGACTTCGCAACATTAAACAAATCAAAATACGTTCTTTCGGAAGGTATATTTTTAATTGTTAATATTGAAATGCATGACTGGATCATCGCCGGTTTACCGCACAAATAGGCCTCATATTCAGATACATCTCCAGTCAGATATCTTTCTGCTACTTCAGGAATAAGTCCTCTTTCACCCTGCCAGGAACTCCCTTCAGGTTCGTTTGATAAGGCTGGTATGAACCGAAAATCATCCATCTCTTTCTGCAGTTTCTCCATTTCATCCAAATAAAACAGATCTTGATGACTCAGCGCACCAAAGAAATAAATTGCCTTACGGTTTATTCTAAAATGATGCATAGTCTTTAAAATCGATCGCACAGGTGCCATCCCGCTTCCACCAGCAATAAAAAGCATAGGTCGCTCAGTGTTGTGCATATAGAAATTACCCCTGGGACCTGAAAATTTAACCACCTCTCCCTGCTTAAGCTCATCAAATATCCATGAAGTACAGATACCTCCTGGATTTCGCCTTATATTTAACTGAATAAAAGAAGTATCTGCATTTGAAGAAGCGATCGAAAAAGGTCTCATAAAAGCTTTTCTGCCCTCTTTTGGCGGAACTTTTATCAGTATATATTGTCCGGGATTAAAAGATATTGAAGCAGGTGAAATGAGCTCAAGAGTAAGCTCAATAATATCGGAAGTTAACAATCTTCTGGAGGCTAACTTCGCTGTATACTCCTGTGATGTCAGATATTCTTGTGGAATTTCTATATTGATATCCTGTTTCAAAGAAATTTGACAGCTTAAATGGAATGCTTCATTCCTTTTATCTTCGAATAAGCGCTCAAGTTCATGTTTTGTGAATGGGATCTCCGGTTCGACGACTTTTAATTTACATAATCCACAATTCCCTTTACTGCCACAAGCAGAAGGCAGATGAATTCCTTGTGCAGAAAGCACATCAATGAGCATTTCGCCCTCTTTTGCTTCCAGAACCCGTTTTCCGTTATTAATGCTAACTTTTACCATTTCCGGACTCCCTTAATCTATTGTTATGGGTGTTGTCTTAAATTCTTTGTATTAATTACATTACACCCTTCATCTTTTGAGAACGACAAAAAGCCATCAAATATCTGATTCTAATATACTTATTGCCGCAATTGATACTTTTTCTGCATTGATTTCAGAAACAAGACTGCACTTTTAAAAAAATCTTTTGGAGCATTATTAATCTTTTCTTCTATTTATCGGTAATCGCTTTATATTTGGAGTATTTCAGACTTGATTATTCTGTAAAGAATAAATTTGGTATGTACCTTCACTACAAAAACAGGAAGCGTGCCAAACGATTGTGAGGATGCGAAAATAAACCTTCAAATAAAAAAGGGGCTGTCTCAATTAAAAGAAACAGACCCCTAAAATATTTTTGCAGTATTCTATTGAAAGTCAGGATGAGAGAGAGGAGAGGAAAAGATCCTCAGGTCAATCATATCTGTCCCGATTTTAATCGGGAGAGACTCCATAGAAAGGAGGTGATCCAGCCGCACCTTCCGATACAGCTACCTTGTTACGACTTAGCCCCAATCAATGGCTTTACCTTCGG
>JAAYPC010000220.1 GCA_012519985.1 Fibrobacter sp. | reverse complement strand
TTCCCTGTTGTTAACGTGGGCTGCATGATTTATGTAGACAGGAAGCCTTGTAAAAAACTTACCTACCGATCAGAACAACTTTTATGGCATTTAGGGTCTTCATAGAAGAAAATAACAGGAGGATACGTTAAAAAACGAATACAAGTGGGAAAAAAAGAACTTTTATGCCCGATCGGTGATGTTGAAAGAGGTCTGCGATAACACTGAGGCCGGCTTGCTCTAAAAAAAGGGGATACAGGACTTCTTCTGTTAATCTTCCTTAAAACATATATATGGCCAGACACAAATTATACTGGAGTGGAAGAGACATTTTAGGTGTAAGACGCAATTATTTAATAATATCGGACTGAGGTTGAATCTTTCTGATGTTTTTACGCTATATATAAAACGTATCCAAGGTTAAAAATGAGATGCCTCAGATTAGAAGGCAAAAGCGCTCGTATTCTGATTTACTGGCATAGTGGCTGGCGGTAACCAATAATGGGCCATGCCTTTAGATTCCTCACATACGTTCTGAATAACATCTTAAATATATTGGTGAAATGGCTCTAATGGAAAATCAGGCATTAACATCATTTTTGGGCCATACGTTACCTTTTATTTAAAAAAGCTCCCTCAGATGATTGCCAGGGTTGTTGCCGTATTTTATCTTGGATTTAAGATAATTTTTTAATTCAAAGGGAGCTTCCATTGAGGACTTCTGTAGTCTCCAATATTAAGAAAACCACCCGAAAGACTGGCCTGAGTATAAGAAAGATCGGTGCTGTTGATGCTTATCTGGTCAATTACCCTAATCTTACATCCAAACTGAAGTACCAGAATCTCTTAAATTATTTCATAGAATGTATAAATCATGTGGGCTTGGGCAAGGATAGAAATAATAATATAGAGCAACTTGCTACCTGTATAGGATTTCTGGAATCAGAACATGAAAAAAACATTTCTCAGCTTGATGAAGGGATTTCTAACAACCTGAAAGAGTTAATCACTGAAGCTCATCAATTATTGAATCTGCTGAAAGCCTTTACAGATTCAGAGATTGTTCATCCGGTAGATATACTCCTTAGTGCCAAATCTTCTCATCTCCAATGGCTGGCAGTGTGTCTTTTGGAAGATTTAAAAATACCACTTTATTTCAAATAACCTTTCGACCGCCTCAACAGTAGTAATGACTGTAATTTCTCTGCTTATTCGGATCATTGCAGTTGGTAAAATCAAAGATTTTTACCTGCAGCATAAAATAAAGGAGTTTGCAGATCGCATAAATCATGACTTTCGTCTGGAAGTCATCGAAATTAAAGACAGTTCTCCACAGAGCGAAGGACTCAAAATACTGGACATACTTCGCAAAGATCAGGGCTATGTTTTTGCTCTGAGTGAGGAGGGCAAAGAATATGATTCTGTAAGTTTCGCCCAAAGGTTGGCAAACATTAGCGGCAGAATAAACTTTATAATAGGTGGTCCTGATGGATTAAGTGAAGAGGTTAAAAGTGCTTCCAGCGAGCTTCTCTCTCTTTCCAGAATGACTTTTACTCACGAAATCGCCAGACTTCTTTTGTTGGAACAGCTTTATCGGGCCGCAATGATTCTCAATAATCGAAAATATCACCGGAAATAAATACCAATGCTGCTATGACCAAACGTTCTTTTAGTGCCTTGATGGATTTTCTGTCTCCTCTTTCTGTTATTCCGGGGCTGGGTCCAAAAAGAGTAGAAGCTTTAAACGAATCCGGAATCCAGAATATTGGAGATCTTCTCTACTATTTTCCAAGGACTTATATCGACCGGTCAAAACTGCATTCGATTACTGATCTGGAAAAATTATTAGGACAGACCTGCACCATAAATGCAACCATCAAAAGAGTAAGATATGAACCGGGCAGAAAATCCCGTCTGAGAGTACTGGTGGATGATGGGACTGGGGAAATGGAGCTTATATGGTTTCAGGGTGGTCATCTCTACAGAAATAAACTCCAGCAAGGCCAAAAGTATCTTATTACCGGAAAAGTTGTCAAATATATCCATTTTCAGATGATACACCCTTATGTGGAAGTTGCCTCAAACAGTGAATTAAAATTTATTCCGGTATATCCGCTGAACCTTTTGATGCGTGAAGTGGGGATTCAGCAGCGGTTAATTGGCAAAATTATCAGGTGGGTGATCGACAATCTTAAGCATTATCCCGATGTTTTGCCTAAAACTATAGAAGACAAGAAATGTTTTCCCCCTTTATGTGAGTGTCTCAAAGAGATACATTTTCCAACCAGTCTTGATAAGCTGGAGCAGTTTGAGAGTCGCATCAAATATGAGGAGCTATACAAGACTGCTATTGTTCTCAGATTCAGCAAAAAGAAATTTACTTTGCCAGGTAGATCGATGAATCCCGGAGATCTCCCGGCCCGTTTTTCCAGTCAACTTCCATTTACTCTGACAGAGGACCAGAAAAAGGCGATTGATGTGCTTTTTGCCGATGCAAAGAGTCCGCAGAGGATGCATCGGCTGCTGCAGGGCGATGTGGGATCAGGTAAAACAGTGGTGGCATTTTTTGGATGCCTGCCTGCTCTCAATGAGAATCTGCAGGTAGCCTGGCTTAGTCCAACCGAAGTACTGGCACGTCAGACCTGGAATCAACTCTCTTTATGGCTCTCAACCATCGGTTTAAAAGCAGCACTATTTCTTGGGGCAACGAAAGCGTCTGAAAAACAGAAACTTATAAAGGATCTTTCTACCGGTGAGATTCAATTTGTAGTAGGAACTCATGCTCTGTTGCAGCCATCAGTCAAGTTTAAGGCTCTGGGGATGGTAATTATTGATGAACAACATAAATTTGGTGTACAACAGCGTTTGAGTCTGCAGGTGAAGGATTCCCATTGTGATTATCTTCTTATGTCAGCAACTCCTATTCCTCAAAGCCTTGCTATGACTCTGTATGGGGATCTGGAAATAGTCACTATAAAAAAGGGACCGGCAGGCCGAAAACCGGTTTCTACCCATATCGTTCCAGAGTATAAGAGAACCGATATGGAAAATTATATTGCAGAGCAACTGCGTAAGAGCGATGCCCAAGCCTACTATGTAGTCCCCAGAATCGAATCTGATGAATCCGATGAACCTCTGCTCAAAGATACCTTCTCCACATTTTTAAAACTTACTCAAAATCGATTTAACGATATTTCCTGTGGTTTTATTCACGGGAAAATGGACTACGAGCAGAAACAAAGTGTAATGAGTGGGTTTTCTCATGGAAAAATAAAGCTTCTGATTTCCACATCTGTAATAGAGGTGGGTATCGATGTGCCTGATGCTTCTATTATTGTAATAGAAAATGCGGATCGTTTCGGCCTTGCTCAGCTCCATCAACTCAGGGGAAGAGTAGGGAGGGGAAACAAAAAATCTTACTGTTTTTTACTGATTTCTGATAATGCTGACCAGTTTGCTAGAAAACGGTTGTCGCTGTTTTGTAATAATCACAATGGTTTTGAAATCGCAGAACTTGATCTTCAAAACAGAGGACCAGGGGAGATTTCCGGGATAAAACAGTCTGGTTGGGCAGATCTTAGGATGGCAGATATCATCAAGGATATTCAATTATTTAAGGAGATTCAAAATGAGTTGGAAATGATGTTTTCTCCTTAGTTATTGATTTAAGCACTAAAAGAATCTTTTGTTGTACAAAAATGCAATAATTATATTATTTCCTTCTTAAACTATGGAGAATTCTCTCGTAAATTTTTTCATGCAGGCATAAAAATGATAGCACTATCGATAGTTATTACATTATACGTTATGTGTTCAATTATATTGCTGGCGTATGGTATTCAATGTTATGTTCTTACATTTCTTTTTCTAAGAAAAAGAAAAGCAAAGATTACCTCACAACGTCAAACGATGAAATACTATGACGAAATAACCGACGAGAGCAAGTTCCCCAAAGTAGTAACCCAACTCCCAATGTATAACGAAAAATCTGTGGCCAGCCGAGTGATAGAAGCGGTAGCTGCCATGGATTACCCCAGATCCCGCCATGAAATCCAGGTCCTAGATGACAGCAATGATGAAACAATAAACTATGTTAATGAGACAGTTGCCCGGTTACGTGCTTCCGGAATAAATATAAATGTAATCCATCGTAGTGACAGAACCGGATTTAAGGCAGGCGCGCTGCAGAATGGTTTGAATTATACAGATGCCGAATTTGTGGCAATCTTTGATGCTGATTTTGTTCCCAACCCTGACTTTCTGAAAAAGGGGATGGCATTTTTTGTTGATAGACCTAAACTTGGTCTTGTACAGGGGCGCTGGACTCATCTTAATAGAAAATCATCTCTGATTACTCGTGGCCAGGCAATGGGAATAGATGGTCACTTTATGATTGAGCAGGCAGCCAGAAGCTGGAATGGTCTGTTCATGAACTTTAATGGCACTGCAGGAATCTTCAGGCGTAAAGCCATAGAAACCAGTGGCGGCTGGCAGCATGATACTCTGACAGAAGATATGGACCTGTCCTATCGTATGCAATTGGCCGAATGGGAGACCGAATATGTTCCTGATCTGGAGGTGCCTGCTGAAATTCCGGAAGATATCAATGCTTTCAAAAATCAGCAGTTCAGATGGGCTAAGGGTTCTATTCAAACAGCCATGAAAATAATTCCGATGTTGCTAAAGAAAAAGCTTTCAACTTTTAAGGTCATACAGGCAGTTTTGCACCTCACTCATTACTCTGTACATCCACTAATGCTGATTCTCGCTCTCCTGACCATGCCGGTTTTATACTTTGTTAAAGTGTCTCTCTCTCCACTCTGGTTCGCAATGGTTGTGTTCTGTATGATTCTGGCCACCAGCGGCCCTTCGACAATGTACATGATTTCACAATTTTTTATAGGCAATAAAGTAAGAAAACAGATATTTCTGATTCCTGCAATGATGCTTATCGGGACTGGGCTGGCAGTAAATAACGGAAAAGCGGTCCTTGAAGCTTTGCTAAAAATGAGTTCGCCATTTAATAGAACACCTAAAAAGGGTGCCAGATCGAAAAATACATATAAACCTATAAAAGATTTGACCTGTATTGTCGAATTATTGGTGGGGATTTATTGTCTTACCAGCTTTCAAATGTTCCTTGGATTCACTAATTTTCTGGTCAGCCCATTTTTGGTGCTTTATGCCTCAGGCTTCCTCTTTGTGGGTATAATCTCCATAATTCATTTCCGAAGACCAGAGCTTATTGATGTTAAACTGAAATTACCTACGCTGGGTTAAATCAATCTATCCTCAATAATTGCTCTTCTTTCCACAATTATTGATATTTTATAGGCCGTACTATATTATTTCTATTTAATCAAAGCGCATTTCCCCCTAAAAAAATTTAGTGGAGGTCGTTTTTTATGTATTCAGATTTCAAAGTGTTCAGACTTTTGGGATTGATAGCCTTAATTGGCACCAGCCAGATTTTTGGGAACCTTCGTTATAAAGAAGTTTGTTTTACTTCTATTTTAACCCAGGCGGATTTACATTACAGGACAGAAAAAGATTATTTATCAAAAGATGATTCCCTTTTTATGGATTTTTATGAACCGGAAAACGATACTGCCTCTCTGAGGCCGGTTATTGTAATGTTGTATGGTGGCGCATTTTTAACCGGCAGCAGAAAAGATACCCTTATCACTACATATAGCAGCTATTTTGCAAGCTGCGGATATGCTGTATTTGCAATCGATTATCGGATCGGATTCAATCCAATTTCAGCCACACCTCAATTAGAGCTGGTAAAGGCATTATATAGAGCAGTTCAGGATTCCAGAGCCGCAATACGGTTCATTCGAAAGAATGCTGCTATCTTTAAAATCGATACTTCCCGGATTTTCGCCATGGGGTATTCTGCTGGTGCTATCACCATTATTCATCATGCTTATCTCGATCAGGAAGAGGCATCTCAGAATCCTCTGCTTAACCCGGTTTTATCATCATTGGGTAATTTGGATCAGGGCAATGATCTGGAATACTCCAGTAAAATAGATTGTATCATTAACTGCTGTGGTGCTATTGCAGATACTTCGTTCATGGGCCCGGGTGAGACACCTGTACTTAGCTTTCATGGAACCGATGACAAGATCGTTCCCTATGGTACCGGTTATGCCTTTGATGATCCTTCCACAGTAGCTCTTTTTGGCAGTTTTACGATTGATCAAAAAGCCAAAGCGCTTGGAATACCAAGTAAGCTGGTTACCTTTGAAGGGGCTGATCATTATCTGGAGGGTGAACCTAGAATCACTATTCCAATTACTACAACTAATTTTCTTTATGATTTTATGAATGGATCAAATATTCGATTAAAGAGACCCTCTAAATCTACCAGAATCGCATCACATGTTGTAATTGATCAGTATTTTGATTTATCTGGCAGACTGATTAAAAACCGTTCGATAAAGCCTTCTGCTTTGATTGTGCACAGAGCTCATAATCAGGATAGCAAGACTTTATTGATGATAAAATAGATACTGGAAAAAGTTGATTTTCAAATCGTTAAACTGCGATTGTTATAGTCGCAGTTATTGCCTCTCAAAGTGTTTCAAATTGGAACGCTTGCTTCATTATGAGATATTTTTCTGAAGATAAATCCCATATCCAAAAGAGGAAGCATTTTCAGTAATTAGGATTTCCGCTCTCTAAAAACCATCTATAGATTTAAAATTTAATAAAAATCAAATTGGCAGAACCAAAACGGGCAAATAATTTTAAAAATTTAGAATTGAACATCAAAAATGGCATAGAATTTGATTGGTTTTGGAATACTTTTATACCAAATGAAAACAATTATCAGCTTATTTATAATGTAGGAGGACCTTTATGGGCAAGATTATAGGAATAGACCTGGGAACCACCAACTCCTGTGTTTCTGTCATGGAGGCTGGGAAACCAGTTGTGATAGCTAACTCAGAAGGAGGCCGCACAACTCCCTCTATCGTGGGCTTTACTAAAACCGGCGAGAGACTGGTTGGAGCCATTGCAAAACGCCAGGCAATAACTAATCCTGAAAATACAGTGTATTCTATCAAACGATTTATGGGACGCAGACACAACGAAGTGCAATCTGAAGAGAAACGTGTCCCTTACAATGTGGTTGGTGGTCCGGATGATCCTGTAAAGGTTCATGTTTTAGGAAAAGACTATACTCCACCTGAGCTCTCCGCCATGGTTCTTCAGTATATGAGAAAAGCCGCAGAAGATTATCTGGGAGAAACGGTCACCGAAGCAGTAATAACGGTTCCGGCATATTTCAATGATGCACAGCGGCAGGCTACTAAAGATGCTGGCAGAATTGCAGGTCTGGATGTCAAACGTATCATTAATGAACCCACCGCAGCATCCCTGGCTTATGGTCTGGAAAAGAAACAAAACGAAAAGATAGCTGTTTATGACCTGGGTGGTGGCACCTTCGATATCTCTATTCTGGAATTGGGTGAAGGAGTTTTCGAAGTTAAATCGACTAATGGAGACACCCATCTGGGTGGTGATGACTTTGATAAGGTACTTATTGATTATATCGCAGAAGAATTTAAGAGAGATAATGGCATAGATCTTAGAAACGATCGTATGGCACTTCAGAGGTTAAAGGAAGCAGCAGAAAAAGCCAAAATCGAACTTTCTTCTGCAATGCAAACTATTGTCAACCTGCCTTTTATAACCGCAGATGCCAGTGGCCCTCGTCATCTGGAAATGACTATCACCCGGGCTAAGTTCGAGCAGCTTGCATCTGATCTGGTTGAACGTACAGTAGAACCATGTCAAAAAGCTCTTTCCGATGCTCATCTCTCAGCAAAAGATATTGATGAAGTTATTCTAGTTGGTGGTGCGACCAGAATGCCGGCTGTCCAGAGAAAGGTTGAGGAGATCTTTGGTAAGGTACCAAACAAGAGTGTCAATCCAGATGAGGTTGTAGCTATTGGTGCCGCTATTCAGGGAGCAATTCTCAGTGGAGACCAAAGCGTAAAAGACGTACTTCTGCTCGATGTA
The DNA here is from genome assembly GCA_012519985.1 of Fibrobacter sp. GTDB lineage: Bacteria > Fibrobacterota > Chitinivibrionia > Chitinivibrionales > Chitinispirillaceae > JAAYPC01. Next base: position 3,454 of record JAAYPC010000220.1, on the reverse strand, counting down.
ACTCCACTTTCACTGGGTATCGAAACTCTTGGTGGTGTAATGACTAAATTAATCGAACGAAACACCACAATTCCTACCAAGAAAAGCCAGATCTTCTCGACTGCAGCAGATAATCAGACCGCAGTTACTATAATGGTGTACCAGGGTGAAAGAGAAATGGCTGCTCACAACCGGTTATTAGGAAAATTCGACCTTATCGGTATTCCCCCTGCACCTCGTGGTATGCCTCAGATCGAAGTGACTTTTGATATTGATGCAAATGGTATTCTTAATGTCAGTGCAAAAGATCTGGGAACTGGAAAACAGCAGCAGATTCGTATTGAATCATCAAGTGGCCTTTCTGAATCTGAAATTCAAAAAATGGTAAAGGAAGCCGAAGCAAATGCTGCCAAAGATAAAGAAGAAAAAGAGCGGGTTGAGGTAAAAAATCAGGCAGATCAGCTTATCTACCAGACTGAAAAGACTCTGGGAGAAGTTGAAGGTAAAATCTCTGCTGATGACAAAAGCAAGATTACCAGCGCTCTGAATGATCTCAAAGAAAAAGCAAAAGGCGACGATATTGCTGCTATCAAAGCCGGTATTGATTCTCTGATGAAGGCATCCCATTCCATGGCAGAAGCTCTTTATAAACAGGGAGCAGCAGCACAGGGTGCACAAGCCGGGCCAGGTGCGGCAGGTCCTGAGCAGCCAAAAGAAGAAAAGAAGGAAGATCAGGGCAAAAAAGGCGACGGAGCTGTTGATGCCGATTTTGAAGTTGTGGACTAAAATTTAAAGCTCTGTTTGATTATAATGAAGGGCGGCGGAAAGAGTGCCGCCCTTATTTTTTTTGGGGAGATTACAATAATGGATTCAGAAATGCTTTCTTTTCAGAAGGATAATAAAAGGTTCAACTACCGTTCTGTCGCCGTGTTTATAGATCAACAAAAGGTACTTCTTCATCGGGTCGGGTATAATCCCTACTGGTCCTTGCCCGGGGGACGAGTAGAGTTTATGGAAAGTGCCTCTGCAACAGTGATCAGGGAAATGAAAGAAGAACTGGATATCGAGTGTCAAATTGTCAGACCGTTATGGATAATAGAGAACTTTTTCTCCTATAAAGAAGTAAAACAGCACGAAATAGCTTTTTATTTCCTGGTTAGCTGTCCGGAACAATTGTTAAAAAAAGGAAATGAGTTTGATGTTTTGGAGAATGGGATAACCAGATTGCATTTCAGATGGGTAGAAATATCCAGATTACATGAGGAGATACTGTATCCCACAGTCTTAAAGTCCTCACTTGCAAGTATTCCATCAACTATGGAATATATTATACACAGCGTATAGAGGTATTTTTCAGGCAGCCAGCCTTCCTTTGTAATCATTTCTTTGGCTTAGGTAATTATTGTAGATCTCTTCAGTGGCTTGTTCAGAGATGTTATTTCTGGCAAGTTCAAAAATTTCATGTTCTTCTTCGTGGATATGATGATTAAGCAGATCATTCAATACCTTGCATTTTGCCAGAAAAGTATCGGAACTGGAATCGGTATTTTCAATCTCATGCAGTACTATTTTTCCTATGTGATGCTCTTCGAGTGCTTCCAGAGAAGGTTGGTGCGCTTCTGTTTTTTTCGATAACACAGGATAAAATGCCTTCTCTTCACCTTCCATATGAGGTAGTAAATTCAATTTCAGCTCTTCCAGAAGATCTTTCCTGGAACCCTCTGGTGATTTCAGCATCTTAAGAAGAATCTGTTTTACTAGCTGATGCTCTTCCTGTAATTGTTTGAAAAGGTCATTATGCATCTATTTGTTCCTCCATCAATAATGAAATATCTACTGATTGAGGACGCTAAGAATGTGCCATTTTTCTGTTCAGATGTTCCCTGTATAATTAATCTTTATTACATCATTGACGGTAGGAGATGAAATCTTCATAAGGTAAATGCCGGACTGTAATTTTAAAGTGTTCAGATCGAATTGTGCTGTTTGAAAAGAACCGTGATTCCACATCTGCACCTTTTTAAAAATCCTTCCTGATATATCGGAAAGAGTGAGCCTTACAGCTTGCTTTGAGGGCAGGTTATACTGCACCGTCAAAATGGAATTTCTAATTTGTACTTTGTATTTACCATTGCTTCTGGTATGAGGTGCGGATGAAAAAGAAGGGGTATTAGTTGCAGTTAAATCTGCTTTCCACCAGTTTCCTGAGATAAATAAAAGGCACAGAAGGGCAATGCTGTCACCATAATAGTCGCCCTGAGGTTTTTTAATGATACTCCAGCCCTTATTCAGGTACTCCTGATGAGTGGCATCACAAACACAGGCAGCAATAAATGGTGCGGTAAATGCCATATCCGAATAATTGACCAGTTTAGAGCCGTCCAGTTTATATCCTGCAACGATTTTTTCAGGGTTGTTATTTGTGCTGTTTTTCAACCAGTTGAGCATTTTATTAAGGTGCTCTTTTGCAGTGGCAGTTCCGTAATGGGCATAGTCAACCGCAATTCTCCAGGGAAATCTGCAGGCATTCCAGGAATAATCGCCATCTGTTTGAGCTTCCAGAAAGTCCGGTTTGGCAGGGGTGGGAATCTTGTCCACCACGAAATCGGGCATCAGGCCGGTTGTGGTAGAGTGACTGAATGAAATCTGGTTAATCAGTGAATAGATGGTATCTGCAGCTTCTAACCAAAACAGATCTTTTGTTAATGAATAATATGCTCTCATATGATCAGCCATCCAGTCTGATGAGCGGGTGTTATAAAGAGAACCATCCCAGTCTCCAAGCGTGGTTCGCTTTGATCCACTTTTTCTTACGTCATCTCCCTTTAAACCCAGATTGATCATAGAGTCAGTTTTTGCCTTATATTGGATAATTCCATCATTTCCCCACTGATTAGAGGCCAGGAGAAACGAATATGCTATATCCATATCGCCATCGGTTGCACCATCACTGTTACCGTTTGCCGGATCGATTACCCAGGACATGAGGTTATTGTTTATGGTGCTTCTATGTAAATCATAAAGATTAACCATCCCATCATAGTAAATTCTTGCAGAATCGTCAAAACCAGCCATCAAGGCAAAGATTATCATTCCATAACCATGAGCCTCTGAAGTAGTCACCTCTGTGCCTGAACCTCCGGTTCCTTTCATGTTTATGTAATATCCTTTGCCAATTTCTCCGCCATCGGATTTTTTAAGGTATTTAGATTTCCATTTTTGATAAAAGTCTATTATCGTCTCATTCATCTCAATCTGGGTTACATTGGAAGGTTTAATACATCCGGGGAAGTTAACCTGCTGCGGAAAAGGCTTGTTTTGGGCATGAATTCCGGAATTCATTAATAAAAATAAAAAGACTATAAGCGGTAAAAATCTTTTCAGGTCTCTTTGAAGAAAAAATGGTTCAGCTAATTCAGAAATTATCATAACAATTACCTTGGTTATTGTAAAAAAATGATTAAATGAAATCGAC
>JAAYPC010000219.1 GCA_012519985.1 Fibrobacter sp. | reverse complement strand
GAATGCGAACGATAGTTGCCTTCAATTTTAAGAAAATACGGATGTAAAAGTAAGATATTTCTACAAAACAAAAACGCCCTAACTACCTGATTGTGGCAGTTAGAGCGTTAAAATAAAAATACCCCCAGCAAGAATCGAACTTGCGACCCCAGGTTTAGGAAACTTGCCTGCGCAAGGATATTTCCTTAATAATTTCAATGACTTATCAAGTATGTTGCTCCGGTGGTGACCGTAGAGGTCTACGGTTTGGTGGAAATTACTGTTTTTAGCACACAGGCCGAAAAAACAGTAGAAATGCAGCTCGTAACCAATTGATGGTACTGAGATATCTGGAGTAACTCATAGTTCATGCCCTAATGAATTATTGAACTGAGAAAAACTGCAATTTTCTTTACATCCGTATTTCGTGTAAACTCTAATTTTATACCACCCATTCCGGAAACCCAGAATTCAAATTCCGTATCAATATCAAATGTACCTGCGGTTTCAACAGAATACCCGTTAAACTTGGAATAAGGAATACTGTAATATTTCTTCTTTTTCCCGGTTAAACCCTGAACATTAATGATTATAAGCCGGAAATTTGTAAAAATTGCTCTATCTCTCATTCCTTTATATGAAAGATATACCTGTTCGTTCTCAATAAGCATAAATTCATACATATCCCTTGCATCTTCTAAAGAGACTTCGCTCAGAGCGATAATCTTAGTATCTTGTAACGACATGGTAAAAAACTCCTGTTAAAATTGTAATAGAATGAAAATGAATTGCGGTATAAAGTTTAAACTCTTTTATTTTATTCATTAAGTAGATAAATGTACATATTTTTTGGCAAGGCCAAGTCCATGACATCCAGAAAATACCCGGAAGCATCTTCTTTCGGGTGGAGATTGAAAAAGAGATTCAATGCCCGGTGAAGTACGCAGAGTATGAAAACGGATGGTATGTTGAGAATTAGTTGTAAACAGTTTTATTAAAAAGGAGCTTGCTACTATGCCACTATGGATAGTTCGTGCCGGAAGTCGTGGAGAACAGGAACAGCGGGCATTGCAGAATGGATTCTGCACTATTGGCTGGAATGACATGCCCGACCTGTCGAAGTATGCAACCCGTGAACAAATGATTGAAATCTATCAGGAAATTTATCCCAATGCGAAGCAAAAACGGGCGATTAATCAGGCATCGCAACTGTTTTCATTTGTGCACAGAATCAATGTTGGTGATTATGTTCTGATTCCTCTGAAATCACAATCCGCAATAGCAATAGGCAAAATTACCGGAAAATATGAGTATCGTACTGACCTTGACCCTGATGTAAAACATTACAGAACTGTCAAATGGATCAAAACAGATATTCCAAGAGCGGAATTCGATCAAGACTTGCTTTATTCTTTCGGTGCATTCATGACCGTCTGCCAGATTCGGCGGAATAATGCGGAGGAAAGAATACTGGCGATACTTGATGGTAAGCGAAAACCGGCCGTAAGAAAAGAAAACATCGAAGAAATTGAGGAAGAGGAACAGGTAAATACCGACCTCGAAAAATTCGCCAAAGATCAGATTGTTCAACTGATAAAAGAAAAATATGCAAATGATGGATACCTGTTTACCGAACTTGTCGATCAGGTTTTAAGGGCACAAGGGTATCATACTCAGGTTTCGGCACCGGGGCCTGATGGAGGTGTCGATATTCTGGCCGGTTCAGGACCGCTCGGGTTTCAGTCGCCGCGAATTGCCGTTCAGGTAAAAGCTACCAGCGCACCGGTTGATGTCACTGTTCTAAGGAACCTTCAGGGTGTTCTTAAAAAGTTCGGTGCGGATCAAGGGTTACTGGTATCGTGGAGCGGTTTTAACCGTGCCGCGCTGGAAGAAGGCAGAAGAAGCTTCTTTGAAATCAGGTTTTGGGATTCAATGAATCTGATAGATGAATTTTTGAAAGTATATGAAAAACTGCCAGATGACATTCAGGCTGAAATTCCGCTGAAGCGAATCTGGACTATTGTTCCTGATCTGGATGAGTAAAAGGAAAGAAACAAAGTGAACACCTATCGTTTTTATAAAAATGAAGCGGGCTGGTTTATAGACCATCCTGCATACATTCAACAGGGCGGCACTGTCGCTGATCTGGAAATGGTCGATGGTGCAGATACAATGCTGGACATTATCGCGGCAGGTGGTAACGATGTTCATCTTACAATCTCAAAAGAACCATTTGAGGGGGCGGACATTTTGATTCTTACCGAAAGATGCTCTCCCTATGTCGGAGGCGGTTATTATTTGATGGAAGAATTTGCAGGGCGGAAGGTAAATCTTAAAATGTGGCTTTGTAAAGTTACTGAGTTTGTGTTCGGGGAGATACCGGAGAAGATTTATCTCATGAAAAATGTATCTGTTAATAAAGTAAAGAGCGTATAATTAAGCAATAATTTAAGGTACTGCAACCTTTTTTAATATGAGGAGTAACAAGCATGATAAATGCAAAAGATGTAAATCCAGAGAGGTGGAGCAATATCACTATTCTTTTTGATAATAACCAGTACTCCATCATACATGGTTACTATGATGGTGAAGAAAACTTAGGTGAACGATGGAATGGCGAGGAAGATACCATTGGCTTTCCCAGTACACGCGGGTTCCCCCAATGGCATGTTGTTCCAGCATTTCTTTGGTCATCTATTCTTAATGGGGCATTAATTGAAATGCTTTGTAACCCTTATCCGGGTAGTGAAAAACATAAAGATGAGATTGTAAGACTACTCAAAAAATTCAAGTAATTTCAAAGTACAACCAACTTATATTGGTCTTACGCCGCTCATATCTGCACACCTGTAAACCTCCGGGGTCTACGGTTTTTTGTAGTAACCAGTAGTAATTTGTAGCATTTTGGCCGAAAAATGAGGAAAAACCGGAGATGCCGCCCTTAAAACAAAAAACGCTCAACCACCTGTATTCACGGTAGTTAGAGCGTTAAAAGAAAAGTACCCCCAGCCCGAATCGAACGGGCGACACCAGGTTTAGGAAACCTGTGCTCTATCCTACTGAGCTATGGGGGCGTAGGTTTCTTCTTCTAAATAATGGCTAAAAATAGCTTTAGAGCTGGCTGCAACGCAAGAAATCTCAATAAGGGAAGAAAATACGAAACCCATAGTATGGGGCAACTCTTAGTTCGGTGCAACCCTTGTGGTTGCCCATTTATTTTAGCTATACCCACAACCCTTG
>JAAYPC010000218.1 GCA_012519985.1 Fibrobacter sp. | reverse complement strand
TGCGGGTAACCATGGATGATACATTTATTATAATTCCACCGCCGTTGCGACACATAAGAGGTATTGTCTTCTGAATTGTAAAAAGGGGTCCGAAAAGATTGACCCTGAAAGCGGCCTGTAAATCATCAGTTGTGATGTCCATTACATTGGAAATAAGGCCTACACCTGCATTATTGACCAGAATGTCGATACAACCAAACCGTTTTTCTGCCCTGGCTAAGAGCTCTTCAACCTGCAAGGGCTCGGTGATATCAGCGCTAACCGCCATCGCTCTGCTCTCTCCGATACTTTGGACCAGCTCATTTAGCTTCTCCAAAGAACGAGCAGTCAGAACAACTCTGGCTCCCTCGGCGGCAAATGCCCTGGCCGTGGCTGCACCAATACCTCTGGATGCTCCGGTTATTAACACCGTAGTCCCAAAAAGATCCATTAACTATTCTCCCCACAAAATGGATGAAGTATTCTGTTTTATCAAAACGCAAATGAGATGCCACCCTCCTTCGCAGGGGACTGCTTCGGCGGGTGGACTCCTCCTTCGCAGGGGACTGCTTGCCGAAACCGGAACCAGCATAATCCCGTACAGAAAAGGAACGGCTAAAATTACGATTCGCAAGATGCAAAGGAAAATGTGTGAACTCGCTAAAGTAATAATCTGTTAAAAAGTGGCTAAATTACACGAATTTGGAAAAAGTATTTGGTATCAGTTTTAATGGGATGGTAGTAAAATTTGGTTCGGAATGACGTGCTTTCGGTGTCTTGATAAAACAATTCTCTGGGATAGAGAGATTTACAGGGGGTGTTTGGCGAAATTGTAAAGCCTGCGGAATAAAACAACCAGCTCTTTCATTTGATAATTAGCATTGATTCCGCTTGGGTTGGGAAGTACCCACAACACTGAATCTCCAATTTTCTCCGGCTGCTTCCCAATGGCTGCTTTTTTATTGCCGGAAGCCACCCGGTATGCTCCAACCCCCAATATGGCTACCACTTTAGGAGTCGTTCTTTTAACCTTCTCTTCTAATAACCTGAATCCATCTCGTAGTTCTTCTCTACCTAGCTCTGCAGCCGTTGCAGTAGCACGAGCTACCAGGTTAGTAATCCCTATTCCCATCGACAGCAACAGATCATCTTCAAAGGGAGAGAGAACTTGTGGTGTAAATCCCGACAGATGCAGCAGTGGCCAGAAACGGTTTCCGGGACGGGCAAAATGGTGCTTTACTGCAGCACTGTATAGTCCCGGATTGATTCCACAGAAAAGTATATCGAGGTTTCTGGCGATTATATCCGGTATCGTCTTTCCCACAGAATCTTCCAGCTCTTTTCTATCTGGTTTCCACGGTTTCTCAGACATATCGGTTCTACTCCTTTATTAAAGCTCATTTGGAAGTAATACAAAGACTTCATTCATTTTGAAGGAAACAAAAAGTATTTTCCCTTTTTTTAGAATAACTGTAACTACTCAGTCTGAGGCGAAAAAATACCTTTATAATATCAAATCGGAAAAAATTGGAACCAATATCAAAACAATATCTAATCAGAAGTAATGAAAGAAATATCTAAACGAAGAATAGGAAGAAATGCACCTTATTTCCCAGGGCTAATCTTATTATTTCTGATTTCTTACTGTAATTAGTTTCAATATCTGATTAGTTACCAATAATTTCTCTTTTTAAGAGAATGGTAGCAGGAAAATAAAATGAATTTCATTGAAGAATTGCGATGGCGTGGAATGATCCACGATACGACCCCAGGAATCGAAGAAAAACTGCAACAAGGCCCAAAAGTCGGATATGCCGGATTTGATCCAACAGCCTCTTCACTGCATATCGGTCATCTTATCCCAATAATGCTCTTAATGCATTTTCAGCGATGTGGCCATAAACCCATTGCCCTGGTCGGAGGTGCAACCGGGATGATTGGTGATCCTTCAGGAAAATCGGAAGAACGAAAACTGCTCTCCAGTGAACAAGTCGCTTTCAATCAGGAATGTA
>JAAYPC010000033.1 GCA_012519985.1 Fibrobacter sp. | reverse complement strand
AGTAGGCATCAATTCGTCGAATTTGGTCTGATCCTTAGTCCTTGTCTCGCTCCTTCCCACCTCATCATTATAGTGTGAAGTTCTCAGATCCATTTTCATTCCACCGCGGGCATAAACTTTATCGAAGATCCATAAATTATCCCATCCATTTTCTAAACCTACAGAAAAAGAATGTACAACCTGGCTGCTACATGCCTTTGCGTCATTATCTTCATCTTCAGAGGTGTGCCTAAAAAGATTCAGTGTATACTGTGCAGCCCAGAGGCCATTGGTAAAGACATCACCCTGCACGCCGGCATAGATTGCGGTTCTGGTATCTGTAAACTCATCGGTGGTTGCTGTTACTTTGGGTGCAGGAGGAGTTTCCCGAGAGGCCTCGAATGCATATTTCTCCAGTATAAGATCCACTCCCATTGAGAGTTTCAAAGAACCGACCGGAATTCCAGCTTCTCCACCAAACTCCAGAAAAATCCCTTTGTCAGATTCTACTTCAACAGTACTGTTGTTACTTTCAGCTTTTCCCGAAATCCTGGGGACTGCCAGGCCCAATTTTGCGGCAATTTGAAAATCCTCACCGAATAAAGCTGAAGCCAGAACACCTGGATTGTGAATAGAAGCAGATGCAGAGGTTTCCTGCAGAGAATCTTTCTGATTATACCGTGAACGGGCGTACTCAAAAAACACATCAAAACCCAATGTCAGAATCCCAGCATCGACACCCAAAAGCGCGTGAGGAATATATTGATTTCTTATTGATATATCGGGAGTGGCTGGAATTTCGCCATTAACAAAGGGAATGGCAATAGAGTAGAAATTCTGAGTAAACTGCTGACTCAACATTAAACCTCTGTTTCCAATAGCTCCCAGTCGTAGTTTATCCCCAACCGCTTTAATTCCGATTATGGGACTGGTGAAAGTTACCTGAAGGTCATCCTCATAATTTTTCATGTAAGCAGCATAGCGAAGCACATCATTGATATCATCGATAATGAAAGTTTCAGCCAGAGACGCTATGCGGGAATTAGAAGGATAAAATTGTGCAGAAGCACTTAATGCAAGGACAATACATACCAGAATTAAACGTTTGAACATGTGCCCCTCCAAAGAGATTGTTTTTACGAAAGAGTATCAATATACATAAAAAACAAAAAAAAAACATAATTCTTGGTTGATTAAAGCTGAACCGATCGTTTAAAATCGAATAAGGAGAAGGAAAAGGAGGGGGATGATAATACCTAAAATATTCACCTGAACGACCGGTGCCATTAAAGAGCGTCCTCTGCTTTTCTGCAGTATAAAGCGGCTCATTTTTACCTCCATTGCTTTTTGATGATTGAGCTTAATTGGAGGTAATTCATGGACCGCTTCGATAGGACGCATAAGGTAGAGCCATGAACTAATACCAGCTATATACCATGACTCTGCCTTGTTAAAAAGCTTACTCCCAGTTATGCGTATACCTTATATATATAGTATCGGTTACGACCCCGTTTACTTCAAAAGTTATGGGCCACGGTCCATATCCACCGACGAAATTTTTAGACCAATTAAAGCTAGCCCTATGATATCCCTTAGATCCATCAAGGGTACCAGTATACAGACCATATGCTCTTTGAAGTGTATAACGAATTACTGCCCCATCATACTTTTCTGGAACGATATACTCTATAACAACCGGATTCCATGTAACAATTATCCAGGCTGTTATATAGAATGAGACTCGATCGACATTTAGTTCAACATTGACAGTAATAGTATCAACTGTAGTTGCTCCATCATCATCGGTGACCTTCAGGATTATTTTATGTACTCCCTCATACAAAGTTATGTATCCGCTCATACTGGTTCCCAGCAGTGTACTGCCATTATACCATTCATAGCTGACAATGTTTCCATCAGGATCATAACATTGAGAAGCATCCAGGAAAACATATTCGCCATCTGCCCAGGCATCGACTACATAAATCGAATCGGTGACTATTATCACCGGAGGTTGGTTAGGAGTAGGAGAAGAAGAAAAAGGTGAGACCCCATAAATCAGAGTGTTTGATTGTGAGTAAACACAAATGTGGTTGTTTTCTGAAAATGTATAAGAGAGATTGTTGGAATAATCATTGGTTTTGTCAAATGGTGAATAATCAGGATAGTGAAGACCTACAACCGTACCCGCGAGGTCGGGAAGACTCTGACCTGGTTGAATGGTTTTCCCGGTATAATCATAAACAATTTTGTAGTTAGGCCCATCTATTTGAACCAAATAGACAGAACAATCTCCGGTGTAGTATCTATCAAGGATTGGAGTTTTTCCATTTTCTACCATAAAGTAGTACTCAACTTTAAAATCAGAAACTGGAGCAGATCCTGTGTTAACTACACGGATTCTGGGATTGGATTGGCAATAATTATGGTTTTGCTCCTCATAAGAATAGACCTTCAGAGATCCATTGTTTACTGTATTTGTCACCTGAGCAGCAGAAGCCTGGCTTGCCGGTGCAGATGGGGGATTAGTGAAATCAAGGTGTGTATCATTATTAAGCCATAATAAGCAGCTATTATTACCAATGATACTTCTAAAGTACAAGCCATGATTTGTGGCAGTAATCATGTGGTTAGCGTCAAGCTCTTCACCAGCCGGGAAATCAAGAATTTTTTCTGTTCCCCCCACTGTCCCATCGGTGCGATAAAGTGAAATGGTGACACGCAGGGAACAGTCTTCCACTTCTTCACAATAGCTGTTTTCCAGGGATTTCTTACATATAAAATAAAGCTTACCATCGGTATGGCTGGTAAGATCTTTCGGATAGCTGCCTTTCTCGCCAGAAATTTGCGGTTGCAAATCAAGAACCATAACCGTACCTTCCGGTGTTCCATCTGTACGCCACAGTTCCTTTCCATGAACTCCATCATCTGCATTAAAGTAAAGATAGCCATTACTTACTTGCAGTTCGGTAATATCTGATCCATCAGGACCCGGATTAATATCTTTCAGCATAACTGTGCCACTGGCGGTACCATTGGTTTTCCAGAGCTCCTTTCCATTTGCGCTGGCATCAGGTACAAAATAAAGTTCATTATTAAAAACACAGAAAAGCGGAGAAATACCATTCCTGAAAGCAGAAGCCTCACCCGGAAGTATATCTTTTAGCAAAGTGGTTCCCGCCGGAGTACCATCAGAATGCCACAACTCCACTCCATGGATACCATCGTTAGCCAGAAAATAAAAACGGTTGTTATATTCTGTAAATTTATATACAGAATTACATTCGCTTCCTGATCCGTTATTACCTTGCCATATATCTTTAAGCATATAAGTTCCGGCTTTAGTTCCATCTGATGTCCAGAGTTCAAAACCGTATGCGGGGTGATTAGCCATAAAATACAGTCTTTTATTGAAAACAGTTATGTGGGTAGGATAAAAACTTCCCATACCAGGTACCATATCCGCAACCATGCTGGTGTTTACTCCATCAAATTTCCAGAGCTCATGGCCTGATAGAAAATCATATTTTCTGAAGTACATAAAATCACCGATGACTACTGGTTCTCCGACCATTCCGTTTACGGCTTCAGTAACAACAGAAATTCCGTCAGTTTTCCATAAAGCGTTCACACATGATCCCGGTATTTTAGATGAACCATCATTAACGCAGTAATAAACAGTATTATTAAAAACAGTAAACTCCACTGGGTTGCTGAAATTACTGTTCCCGGCTTGCACAATTTTGTGCACACCGTTTTTGACAACCATTAAAGATCCTTGACCCTCAACATGAGAACAACTCAGATATAAGGAGTCACCAATCGCCTGCATGGAAGCTATCCCAGAAGGGCCAGATACAACATTATACATATACTGTGAAAATGCAGGTAATACACATAGCACGACTGCGTTGAGCAACAATCTGACATTCATACGTCTACCTCCTCTGGAGTGGTGAAAAAGTGTGTGATTATAGTGTAAAGCTAAATTCAATATATATATATATATATATATACTCATCTGCCAGAAAGTTTTTTTTTGAGTCCCCCCTTTGGAAATGTATAAGCCAAAGCTTAAATTTACATACCTTTGATGGAAAAAGCCTTGAGCTGACATGACAAATTAATTGTAACATTATTTAATCTTTTTCACATTACTCTATTAACCTATTTTTTGTCCATAAAAAATGAATTGTTTTTAGTAAGCCCTGTCCTTTAGTTCTGAGCTCCACTGCACCTCAGAGAACTATCCGGGTCTAAAAATGAATATTTGGGCTTTATTAAACGAACTTTATGATCTATTTTCTGAAACTTGTTTCACTATTAACCGAAAGCTTTTTATGATAAAGGAAGCACTGGAATATCACGAGAAGGGCAGAAAAGGCAAAATCGAAGTAATAGCCACAAAACCCTGCCGTACTCAGAAAGATCTCTCACTGGCATACACGCCCGGCGTTGCAGAACCATGCCGGGAAATCGTCAAAGACCCCGATTCCTCCTATCGTTTTACCGCCAAAGGCAACCTGGTTGGGGTCATCTCCAATGGCACAGCAGTCCTTGGGCTGGGTAACATCGGTGCCCTGGCTGGAAAACCTGTAATGGAAGGAAAGGGAATCCTTTTCAAACGTTTTGCAGATATCGATGTTTTCGATATCGAAATTAATGAAAAAGATCCCGAAGAACTGGTTAAAATCATCTCCAAACTTGAACCGACCTTTGGCGGAATCAATCTGGAAGATATAAAGGCTCCGGAATGCTTCATTATTGAAGAAAAATTAAAAAAGATGATGAATATTCCGGTTTTCCATGATGATCAGCATGGTACAGCTATTATCTCCGGAGCAGCCCTTTTAAACGCTGCAAAACTTCAGGATAAATCTCTTTCCGAATTAAAGGTAGTCTTCTCCGGCGCAGGAGCTGCAGCAATTTCCTGTGCAAAGCTATACATAACACTTGGTGTGAAACCATCAAACCTTCTTATGGTAGACAGTAAAGGTGTACTTTTCAAGGGGCGCAAGGAAGGTATCAACATCTATAAAGAGCCTTTTGTCCAAGAGACCTCCAAACGCACTTTGATGGATGCTATGGAAGGGGCGGATCTTTTTGCAGGCCTCAGCAGTGGCGGTCTGGTTTCCACCGATATGGTTAAAGCAATGGCCGACAAGCCCATTATCTTTGCCATGGCAAATCCTGACCCGGAAATCAGTTACCCTGATGCTGTATCAGCCAGAAAAGATCTGGTGATGGCCACCGGGCGCTCTGATTACCCTAATCAGGTCAACAATGTCCTTGGTTTCCCTTTCATCTTCAGAGGCGCTTTGGACGTGCGAGCTTCTGCCATTAACGAAGAGATGAAAATAGCAGCAACCTATGCTCTGGCTGATCTGGCTCAAAAAAGTGATATTCCTCAATCTGTTCTCGATGCCTATGGATTAAAATCGCTTACTTTCGGGCCCGAATATATCATACCTAAACCCATGGATCCACGCGTTCTGATTGAAGAAAGCCTTGCTGTTGCAAAGGCAGCTATGGAAAGCGGTGTGGCAAGAAATCCTGTTGATCTAAATGGTTACAGAAAGCAACTCGAAAAACTTTGTGAAAAAATCGCCGTTACCAATCAGTTATGAGAACTATACCATTTCAAACCATAGTCAGGGCAGTAAGTGATCTCTGTATCAAAGCTGCTTACCATCTGCCTGCAGATGTCCTCCGTTTATTACAGGATTCTGTACACAGCGAGAAATCTCCAACCGGAAGAGAAATTCTTCAACAGTGCATTAAAAACGCAAATATCGCTGCCTCCGAACACATTCCTATTTGCCAGGATACCGGTTTTGCAGTATTCTTTGTCACTATGGGAGCAGAACTGGCCATCTCAGAAGGTACAATCTCTGAGGCTATTAACTGTGGAGTAGAGCAGGGCTATAAAGAAGGGTACCTCAGAAATTCAATCGTAAATGATCCTTTGTTTGACAGAAAAAATACCGGCAACAATACACCAGCAGTCATCTCCCTGGAAATCGTACCTGGTGACAAACTCACCATAACGATTCTTCCAAAAGGTGGTGGCTGTGAAAACATGAGTGCCCTGAAAATGCTTAAGCCATCTGAGGGCAAAGAGGGGGTTATCGATTTTGTAGTTGATACAGTCAGTAAGGCAGGTGGCAATCCCTGTCCCCCGCTTATAGTAGGTGTAGGCATAGGCGGTACTGCTGATAAAGCTTCTTTTCTGGCGAAAAAAGCTCTGCTTCGAATAGCGGGATCTTCACATCCCGACCAAAGATACAAGGAGCTTGAAATGGAGTTGCTTTATAGAATTAATTGTTGCGGAAACGGTCCTCAGGGGTTGGGAGGAACTACTACTGCTCTTGCGGTGCACATAGAAACCTATCCCTGTCATATAGCTTCCCTGCCGGTAGCAGTCAACCTTAATTGTCATGCTGCCCGGCAGGCAACAGTTACACTCTGATTATATTGGATTCACTATGAAATCTATCTCGACCCCATTTACCAGAGAACTCTCCGGATCGCTTCAGGCCGGAGACCAGATACTTTTAAGCGGAACCGTTTATACAGCACGCGATGCAGCCCATAAAAGGCTTTTTGAATTAATAAAGCGATCAGAAAATTTACCTCTGAATTTATCTGAGCAGATTATCTATTATACCGGTCCCACATCTGCTTCTCCTGGTCGGGTTATCGGTGCCGCAGGTCCCACCACCAGTTCCAGAATGGACAAGTACACCCCGGAGCTCATTTCCCAAACAGGACTCACCGGTATCATTGGAAAAGGTAATCGCAGTGATGAGGTCATAGATGCATTTATCAAATACCATTGTACTTACTTCGCTGCTGTCGGAGGTGCCGGCGCACTTCTTTCTCAGTGCATTAAAAAGTGTGAACCTGTACTTTATGAAGATCTGGGACCTGAAGCAATTTATAAATTAGAGGTTAAAGATTTCCCGCTGATTGTGGCAATAGATTCCAGAGGAAATAATATTTACCTGCAGGAACCTCCCAAATACCGATGTGACCAAAAGATTACCGGATCGGTAGATTCATGAGCATCCTTTTCCATAATAACTCGAGAACACGTCCATCATAATTTCCTTACTCCTTCTGGGCAGAAGTTTTCTTATGAGTTCTGAAGAAATTAGAAAGACGGCTGGTAAGGCATGCGCCCTTTATTAGTTACAGCTAGCCCTACAGTTGGACGTCAGAATGCGAACGCTTGTTGCCCTTCAAATTCATGAAAGCATTTCTCTTTGCTAAACCAACCCTTAACCAGGAAAGAACATTTCCTATCTCCAATAAGTTTTCTGCTTTATATACTTTAAACCGGCTTCTTAAATACTATGATGAGAGTATAGTATGCCTGAAAACCGTTTGAAACATGCAATGGAGAGAGCATAGTACTCCTAGCAAAGATGTCAGGCGTACTATGGTAAAAGCATAGTACTCCTAGCAATGGTGCTAGGCGTACTATGGAAAGAGCATTGTATTCCTAGCAAAGGTGCTAGGAGTACTATGGAAAGAGCATTGTATTCCTAGCAAAGATGCTAGGAGTACTATGGAGAGAGCATTGTATTCCTAGCAAAGATGCTAGGAGTGCAATGGAGAGAGCATAGCATTCCTAGCAAAGGTTCTAGGAGTACAACGGTGAGAGCATGATATTCCTAGCAACCTTGCTAGGAGCACAATGGTCTCTCCATTGTGTGCTTAACAACGATGCTAGGAGTATTATGACGAATTCTTTGTTGAAATCTATCTCTCAGGGAGAGAGTGCCAGCCTCCAAACCGAAACTCCAAATGTCCGCCAGACTCAAAAAAAAAAAAGGGGATTCAAAACTTCTTCTTTTAATCTGCTGTAATCATTATAAGACAAGACACATGTTATACCTGAGCTAGAAGAGACATTTTGGGTGTAGATCGCAATTCTTCTCCTAAAAAATCGGAACCAAATAAAAAAGCCCCTTGCTATCGACCTGATAACAAGAGGTTTTCACAGCCCGAAATTAAAGTTTACAATTTCCTGTACACACTTCTGCACACATTTAGATACAAAGGTGTCATATTCTGGCATATCAACATGACAGAAAAGTATACTGAACATGGAAGCTTACTAAATGTAAGTGCTTGACCTTTAGAGGGGGTTGTGATATAGAGGTAAAGCCGAGAATCGGACTCGAACCGACGACCTACTGATTACGAATCAATTGCTCTACCAACTGAGCTATCTCGGCGAATTCTGGAATATACCTTCTTTTGGCCTAAAAACGCAATATTTGAGCATTTTTTGTGAAATTAGCCTTTTATTTCTTCATCATCTGAGTTGCAGCCTTCCTGATATCTGCTGCTTCTGAAAATTGTTTTTCCAGCCGTTTTCTTATTCCTTCCTCAAAATCATAATACCCCACTCTGTTACATTCTGTTATTGCCTGAGAATAATTCCCAAGTTTCATCTCTATTTTGGCCATCCATAGATGACATAATGATGCAGTATAATGGTTGTCGTGGGGGTCCGATTCTACTTTGCTTAGCAGCGCCCGGAATACCTTCATCGATTCTTCATAGCGCTCCAATCCAAACAATGCTCTGGCTTTTCCCCAATTGAAAATAATTGAACCAGGATATTTCAGAAGCAATCTTTCTGCAATATCCAGAGCCTCTGAATACCGGCTTTCATTTATCAAAATATCCACTAATGCAGCCGATGATGACGTTCTGGTGAAGAGCCCATTTTCCTGGGCGTAATACAAGCGATTAATAGCTCTCTGACGCTTGTCATCGACCTTTGACATGAACCATAATATTTTTATCAGAGCACTTCGCCAATAATCATAGCTTCCTATCCCATAATTAATATCCGCAATGGTGCAGCCCTCCTTTTCCATTTCCAGAAAAAGAGAAACCCCTTTCCATCCATATCTAAAAGCGGTTATCCATTTTTCGTATCGTGCCTCAAATGTACCTTTGTATCCATCAGCTCCAGCTATAAAGAATTTTGCCCATTGATTCTTACTGTCTTTTGCCAGTAAGTTCTCCCCTTTCTCAATAGCCAGATCACAATAACGATAGAACTCATCGACCTTTTTATTGGACTGATACACTGCAGCCCAGGAATCCAGAACTACAGCCATAAAGAAGTAACCCGCAGGATGTTCCGGATATTTCTTTATGATAAATCTGGCTTCCTCTTCTGCTTTTTTAAACTGTTCTTGATAGATAAGATCAATGGCAGCCAGTGCAGCCGATTGAAGATCCAGGGGCAGAGGCTGCGCTGCAAAAGCAGTATTAGTTAACCAAAGTATGCTAATAAGTGTGATTACAAAATGATTAAGGCGTTGGAGGTTTTGAACTGCTGTCAGAATGGCTGTAAGAACTATATTCATTAAAGTATCGATCCCACATCCGCTTTCCAGTCTGGTAGCGGTATTTGCGAACAATCTTTTTCTCAATATTTTTCAGGAAATAGAAATCCACTACTGCTTTTTTTGAATAATCCCATGCATCATACTGTTTGTAAAAAACAATTTCATACCTTGGGTTTTCCATCAATGCCGAATCCGGTATCCCATCTGTAATAGCTTTAAGATCATCCTTAAGAATGACTTCAAGCTTTTTTCTGGCTAACTCATCACTTTCACCGCTGCACGAAATCTGCACCAGGATCAAACCAAGCAGACATAACAGTGAAAGAAACTTACCAAACCGGTATTGCTGGAATAAAAAAAAGTTTCGTTTCATATCGTATCATTCTCCCTGAAAATGTTCAACCGTGTTACAGGATCGAAAAGATGAATTCGCCTTCCATCGACAAAAACCGTCATTTTTCTTTCCGGCAATATGTCTTCCTCTCTGGTCATGATAAATCGAACTATGGGACCATCCCCACAACGGCCTACTACCAGACTTCGATCACCAAGGTTTTCCACCAGTTCAACAGTTAAAAAGATATGAGTATCGGTATGTCTTCTTTGTGCCAAATGTTCAATATAGTAGATACTTTGGGGTCTGATTCCCACCAATACCTTTTTGCCATCCATCTCCGCAATTTTCCCGGTTCTCTCTCTGTCCAGTTTTAGAAAACCGATCTCAGTTTTCACCCCACTGTAGTGCTTTTGCACACAAATCTCTCCATTTACCAGATTAATTGGTGGACTGCCAATAAACTCTGCACTGAATACGGTTTTTGGATTATCATAGATCACTTTAGGTTTATCATACTGTTCGATATGGCCATTATTAATGAGTGCTATTCTTTCGCTCATGGTCATCGCTTCTACCTGATTGTGGGTCACATAGATAATAGTCTTGCCCACATGACGATGAATCCGCTTAAGCTCCTCAACGGCTGTTTCCCTCAATGCGGTATCAAGATTACTCAGAGGCTCATCCAATAAAAGTACATCAGGATCCAGTACCAGAGCCCGGGCTAGCGCCACTCTCTGACGCTGCCCCCCGGAAATCTCTCTGGGTAAACGCTTCTCCAAACCATCAAGACGTAATAAGGGAATTACCCATGCGAGTTTCTGCTGTATTACCTCCGCTTTAACCTTATTGATTTTAAGGCCAAAAATGATGTTCTGCATAACAGACATGTGAGGAAAAAGTGCGTAACTTTGAAAAACCATCGCTATTCGGCGTTTCTGAGAGGGAATATTGTTATATTTTTTCCCTCCGATTATTAATTCCCCCTCTTCGATTGTTTCCAGCCCTGCAATCATGCGCAACAGAGTCGTCTTGCCACAACCCGAAGGTCCTAAAAGAGTAACAAACTCTCCACTTTTTACACTCAGATCAAGTTTGCTTATTACGGTCGTGTTTCCGAATTTTTTGGTGATCGACCGTAAGATTAAATCAGCCATATTTTATTCCTATTTAACCGAACCGGTTGAAATCCCTGCTATCATGTAGCGTTGAACCAAAAAACTGAAAAGTACCACCGGAACACTTAAACATACCGAAATCGCAGCCAGAAGATTCTGTGGTGCCGCATGTTTAATTCCATTAAGGTACAGCGTCATGGTAAACAGCTCCTGCCTTCCAAAAACGATATAGTAGGCAAAAATAAACTCATCCCAGGATAGTAAAAACGTATAAATGGCTGCTGCAGCCAGTCCCGGAATTGCCAGAGGCATTAAAATTTTCAAGAAAGTCTGATATCTGCTTGCCCCCAAAACCCAGGCCTGCTGTTCAAGATCAACCGGT
The DNA here is from genome assembly GCA_012519985.1 of Fibrobacter sp. Lineage (GTDB taxonomy): Bacteria > Fibrobacterota > Chitinivibrionia > Chitinivibrionales > Chitinispirillaceae > JAAYPC01. The sequence goes on along the minus strand of JAAYPC010000033.1, from coordinate 1,702 downwards.
ATAGATTCAAACGCACCAATCCCGATAAATATTACATAGGGAAGGGCAAGAAGTGTATGGGAAAGAATCACACCTGTAAAAGTTTGATGCAGTCCGGTATGAATAAAAAATTCTGTAATTGGAATCACTGAAACGATGTCAGGGAACAAACGTACCGATATTATTCCCAATAACACCATTCTGCGCCCGGGAATGCGGTATCTGCCAAGGAAATATGCTGCAGGAACACCAATAATCATAGATAAAAGTACTGTTGAAAACGCTACAATCACACTATTTAAAATCACCTGGTAAAAGTTATGATCGGTAAAAAGGTAGGCATAACTTCTTAAAGTTGGGTTCTCTGGCCACAGAGGAATCGCTGCCCCACCAGTATTAATACTTCCAATATCGCTGATCGAGTATTTGACCAGAAGGTATACTGGTACAATTACCATTAAAACAGCCAACAAGATTCCTGCAACCCATAAAGAACGCTTGGTAGAACCCATTGGTAATTGTTTTGGAAATGAAAACATAATTCAGCGTTTGAAAGCAGCTTTCTGCAAGAGGTCCATTGTTCTAAGAATCAGAAATGTTGAAACAAGGATGCATAAAACCATTATCATAGCAACGGCTGCAGCCTTATGTGAATTACCTACATCATAATAATAAAAGTCTATAAGAGTACCTAACAATCGATATCTTCCTGCCAAAATATAGGGGAAAATAAACTCCTTCCACATCTCTACTGTACGTAGCAGAAGCACGGTAGAGATTGCAGGTATAATCAGTGGCAGCATAATACTGAAAATTCGCTTACGCAATGATGCACCCATGGTTTTGGCAGCATCAAAAAGCTCCGGATCGATGCTGTTTAATCCAGCCAATAAAATCAGCATGGAAATAGGCATGTCACGCCATACCTTCCCTAAAAGCGAAATACCCATGGCAAAAAATGCAGAACCCCGCCAGTTTATCGGTTGATCCAGAATTGCTGGCAAAGGCGGATAATTGCCGATTAAAAGGTGATTAATGTGCCCGCCGGGATAATCAAAAAGTATATATAGAAGCATCGCAGTCACCAGAGCCGGTATGGCCAGAGGAATAAGGAAAATACTCCTTATAAAACCTCTTAAAAAAAAGCTCTGATAGAGTAGCAGTGCCAAAAACAAACCGCTCAGAAGCTCCAGTGGTGTACCAACCAGAGTAAAAAGAAAAGTATTTAAAAGTGCCTGGCGGAAATACTTGTCGCTAAAAAGCTCAACTATAGGTTGTATTGAAGGAAAATCGATGTTTCGAGCCTGATCAGATAAGCTCAAAGTTCCCAGATATACAAATACAACAATCTGAAATCCTGAAAGATAGAGCGTAGCCGGAATAAGCGGCCACGCCCTTTTTATCCATTCTGATAGTTTACCGAAAAAGGAAAAAATCATTGACTTATATCCGTTTATTGCGGATAATCGCCTCCGAGTACCTCTTTCTGCTTATCCAGATAGTCACTTGCGAGTCTCATTTTCATTGTGGCAAAATTCATTGGTTCGCCGTCTGTTTCTTTGTATTCCACACACAACCCATACCATGCATCAATAACATTCTGGCTGAGTTCTGCGTAAGTTTTTACTAAAGGAACAGTTGTAAGCTCATTGAGCGTGATCTGCTCCACAGATACTTTAAAAATGTCTCCAACCCATCCTTGATCAAAGACCTGTGGAAGCTT
>JAAYPC010000217.1 GCA_012519985.1 Fibrobacter sp. | reverse complement strand
TAACTTATCTGATCAGCTCTGATGATTTATTTCCATAAACAAAGTAATTACGAACGTCTCTTTACCTTTAAATTAAGAATAGTCCGAGTCAAGTCATTCAGACGAACTATTTTTTTCCTTACTCACTCTTCTGCAAAAAAAAATTAGTCCGTACAGCACACCCAAGACCAGTGAAAAGAACAGTCCCAGATAAACGTTTTTTCTGGCTCATACTTCTGCTGCCTAACAAAAAACTAAATTAGTCCGTCTAATCGAAAGAAAAGCAAAAAAGTAGTCCGTCCGTTACCGAAGTACCATCTGTAACGCACTATGAAGCTCCTCACTAGTGTAGGGCTTCTTCAAAGCACACCTAAAACCATATCTGCAAGGATCTGACATCACAGGATCATCATAATAGCCACTGCAAGCCACCGCCGTTATCCCAGGGCACTGTCTCTGCATCCTCCTTATCACTTCCTTTCCACCTAATTCCCCCTTAATATTTAAATCCAACACCACAATATCAAAAACCCTGCCCTCTTCCACACTATCACGAAAAAGCTCCAATGCTGTTTTACTGGAAGTAGTACTGGTTACCTGATATCCCAAATTAGACAGTATACTCTCTGCCATCTTGGTAATAAACGGCTCATCATCTAACCATAAAACCCTTATCTTCCCCGCAGTTACAGTAACACTGCCTATCTCCTTTTGCTCCACTACACTCTGAGTTACAGCAGGAATCCTAACCGTAAAAGTTGTCCCCTTCCCCTCCTCTGATTCCACTCGGATCGTTCCATCATGATTGGCAATTATTGAATACGCAGCCGATAACCCCAGTCCGTTTCCTTTGGCTTTAGTGGTAAAAAAAGGATCAAAAATCTTTGACAAATTCTCCTTCTTAATCCCTGGCCCGCTGTCCTTAATCGTCACCTCAATAAAGGGGCAATTTTTCCCCTGACGAGTCTCCGATCTCTTTTTAGTATCAATCTCTACTACCCCATCTTCTGAAATCGCCTGACACCCATTAAGAATAATGTTATAAAAAACCTGCCGCACCAGCCCTTCATCAATATTGCAAAGCGGTAAATCCGGGGAAAGCCTGCACTTAATCTGCTGGGAGTATCTTGTACTGAGCATATCCACTGCACTGCAAATAATTTCACCCAAAGGTCTTACTTTTTTTACCGGAACTCCCCCCTTGGAAAAAGTAAGCAGCCGATTGGTAAGATCTTTTGCTTTACGACAAACATTCAGTGCATCATCTAAATTCTCAAATACTTTGGAGCTGCTTCCTGAGGAAACTGAAATGCGGGCCAGATCTAAAAACCCCATAACCCCGCTTAAAAGATTATTGAAATCATGGGCAATTCCCCCGGCTAAAAGCCCCAGCGATTCCAGCTTCTGAGCCTTTAATATCTCATCACCGGTTATCTTGCGAACCGTAATATCTTCAGCGACTTCTGCAACCCGGTAGATCTTGCCTATAGAATTTTTTATAGGAAAGCTGCGATAACGAATCCAGCGGACACCGCCCGAAGGGTGTACGATCCGGATCTCTCTATCCATGTCCAGATTGTTGGAAGAAGAATCTACTGTCAATTTTATCAATTTTTTATCATCTTCATACACATAATCCAGAAGCACTTTCGGATTAGCTATAAACTCCTCTCTGGGTCTTCCAAATATCTCATCAAAAGCAGGGCTCACATAATAAATTTTATCCTCAGCTCTGAGCCAGTAAGCCTCACGGATGTTTTCTGCAATCTGTCGGATCGTTGCTTCACTTTCCCTAAGATCATTCTCAGCTCTTTTTCTGAGGTTTATGTTGATTAAAAGAAAAATGGAGAAAACAGTCAAAGCACTGACAATAAAGAGCACTCCCCACAGCAGTCCCTTATTGACTTTGTAAAACAGTTGTGGTTTGTTAATAATCAGACTTTCTTCCGGAAGCAAGCGGGTATCGATTTTGAACTTTTTTAACTGGATATAATCAAACATATACTGATTATTACTTTTCTTTACCACAGGTAAATTTTCCGGTTTCTCTCCGGAAAGTATCCTTACTGCATATTGAGCAGCCATCTTCCCCTGACCCATGGCACTTATCACATTACCACCAACAACCCCATGTCCAAGACTGTTGTCATTGATGGCATAGATAGGGACTTTCGCCCTGGAAGCTAAATAAGTTGTTACCTGTTCAGCAGTTAAGTAATTGTTCAAGCGATCCCGGTGAAAAGAAGCAACTAAAATAACCCATTTTTTATCCAGTTTCCCTACCTTCTCCATTAACTCTTCAATAGAAAGATCGCTGACATAATGACACTTAATATTGCTGAAACTTAACTCCGCTTTCTCCACCAGCTTTTTATTTGCCAACCCTGACAAGGTGTTATCATGAATAACCAAAACTTGCCTTACTTCCGGTTGAAGTTTCGCTATAAGCTGCAGGTTTTTTTCAATATCGTGCGATTCTGTAATCCCGGTAAAAATGCGTTCCTTATTCTCAATCATCTGGTCAGAGTAGTTGTTAATTCCTGTAAAAACAACCGGAATACCCCTGAAAAGCAGGGTGTCGTATTTCAATAATAAATCCAGAGAATAATTATCACATGCAATAATCAGTTTGAAATGTACAGATTGGTATTTGCTGGATAAAAACCTGAAATGAGAGCTGTCATCTATACGGAACCGTTTGGAATCAAGGTGCTCCATATAAATTCCAATATCGGACAGATCTGATTTCTTCAACTCTGATTTGAGTACTGAAAGCAACGTATCTGACCAGTCAAATCCCTCATGATAAGAATCGAATATCAGTACATTGGTTCCTGCTATTATCGGATGAAAAACAGCAAAAACAAATAATGCAATAAAAATCGCGTTTTGTATCTTCGAACTTTTTGATCCCTCCATACCCGCTCACCTCTGCTTTAATTCAGCCATCACCCTCTTGATAAATTAAGATTCACCATAAGATCAACACAATTAATAAAAAAAATAACCGGAATTTTAATTGAAAAACTGGAAATTCCTCATTCAGATGATCTATTTTTTCTATTCTTTTAAATATCGGCCTTTATTAGCTTATCTAAAAAATGGAGAGATTTATGTTAAAATTTATCCAATTCTGCTCAACCGCACTCATTTTATCTTCTTATGCTGTATTTGCCGGTCCTAAAATGGAAATCGAAAACACAACCTTTAACAGCCCTGATATCATAATAGGAACCACCACCAAAGTCACTGCCACCTTTACCGTGAAAAATGTCGGCGATGCCCCCCTCAAACTTACCACCGTGAAACCATCCTGCGGATGTACTGTTGTTAAATTCGATTCAACCATTCAACCGGGAAAATCTACAAACATTGAATCTGTTGTAAACATTCCAGGGTATCGTGTCGGAAATTATTCTAAAAATATAACGGTTAAATCCAATGTAGACGATTCCACCACCCGCCTGTTTATAAAATTTTCAATCATCTCAGCAGTTGGCATCTCTGATCACGCAGTCGATTTTAACAGCTCATCAGTCAGTAAACCGCTATCGATTACGCTTTCCTCAAAAAAAGAGGACCTTAAGGTTAATTCCGTACAATATATTGCCGATTCCCTTACTATACCAATGAAATTCAACTGGGCAAAAACCGATTCTGTAAATGATCAGGGAATGAGAATCTTCAAACTTGATCTCTTCCAACCACCCAATGCTAAAAAAGGTACAGGCAAAATCACTATTGCACTAAATCATGAGAATCAAAAAGAAATAACGATTACTGGTAATATCCACTGATCAGTTAAAAACAAAAGGGGAAACCAATAACTGGTTTCTCCTTTTCTTCTGTTTTGAATCTCCTCAGTCCCTGCAGCTTTCTTCTCATACAGTTGATAATATATTTTCCCGATGTTATTGTCTATTATTAATTATTATTCATGTAAACTCTATCAGATAATACCAACTGCTGCAGTTGTCCCGCTGAAATTATCTTATGTGCATTTCAGCAAAAGGCAATCTTTTGAGAAGAGGTATGTAAATGGAATCTCTCAATCTTTCCACCAGTAACCTGCTGCTGGCTTTCTCCCTGACCCTGTTTGCCGGACTGGCTACCGGCATAGGAAGTACAATAGCTTTTTTAACCAGACATACCAACACCAGATTTCTTGCGATTGCGCTGGGATTCTCTGCAGGGGTTATGATTTATGTTTCATTCATCGAAATATTTTTTAAAGCCAAAATATCACTGGTCTCTGTGCTGGGAGAGAAATTAGGTACCATAACCACTACCTGTGCCTTTTTTGGTGGAATACTTTTAATCGCCATTATCGATAAGCTGGTACCAAGCTTTGAGAACCCTCACGAGATGCGCAAAGTGGAAGAGCTTGAGAAAATTCCATCCGATTCCTCCAGAAGAACCTCCGGACTCCTTCGAACCGGCACCTTCACCGCTATCGCTATCTCCATTCATAACTTCCCGGAAGGACTAGCCACCTTTACCGGCGCCCTGACCGATCCTGCACTGGGAATCTCCATCGCAGTCGCTATCGCCATTCATAATATTCCTGAAGGTATCGCAGTATCTGTACCGGTCTATTATGCCACTAAGAGCCGAAAGTTAGCCTTTCGCTACTCCTTTATTTCTGGACTCTCAGAACCACTTGGAGCACTGATTGGATTTCTTCTCCTCAGAAACTTTTTTTCTCAGTTTATGTTTGGAATCGTGTTCGCCTGCGTTTCAGGAATAATGGTTTTTATCTCACTCGATGAACTTCTTCCATCAGCCCAGAAATACGGTGAACATCATCTTTCTATCTATGGGTTAATCTCCGGGATGGCGGTGATGGCAATCAGCCTGCTCTTTTTTACCTGATAAGCTTTTCCGGCACAGTTTTTGTACTACTACAGCTCGTTTAAACCACCAATTTTATTAAAAGGGAGAGGTCTTAAATGATTGTAGTAGCAGGTGCTTCAGGAAATACCGGCTCCAGAACAGCTTCCATGCTCTTAAAAAAAGATCAGAAAGTCCGCGCTTTTGCACGAACTGCCGAAAAGCTTACGTTTCTGAAGAACCAGGGAGCCGAAATCCAAACAGGTGATTTAGCTGATGTCGACTTCCTAACCAGCGTACTAAATGGTGCCGATGCCGCTTTTTTATTTATTCCTCCACGTCCCGATGCATTAAATATTAGGGAATACTACAATGATCTGGGACTGGCCATATTTAATGCAATCCTTCGCTCTGGAATAAAAAAGATAGTGTTCCTCAGTAGCCTCGGAGCCGAACGCTCTTCAGATACTGGAATAGTCCTGGGACTGCACGATGTCGAAACCATCCTCCAGCGTCTTACCCAGGTGGATATCGTGTTCTTGCGAGCAAGCCCATTCATGCAAAACACCCTGGCATCAATTCCACTTATAAAGGAACAGCACTTTAATGGTGGTTCAGTCGATCCTAATATTCCAGTTTACATGTGTGATACCAGAGATATCGGTGACAAAGCAGCAGATCTTCTTGCGCAAAGATTGTTTCCCGGACACAGTGTACAGGATCTTTTCGGAGACCGGTTCTCTTTTCGGGAAGTAAGTCACCTCATAGGAATGGAAATTGGAATTCCCGATCTTCCGTATGTGCGTTTTAATGATACTGATGCTATGGCTGAATTGATAGATAAAGGCTTCTCAGATAGCGTGGCAAGATCTCATATAGACCTATCAAGGGCAATCTCAGAAGGTAAGCTCCACCCTACAGTCACCGATCCTTCCAAACCCACCGTACCTACCACTTTTACCAAATTTCTAAAGGAGGTCTTCATGCCGGCTTACAATGCCTGAATCTGTGAAAAATCACTTTGCCCCATATTTCAAGAGCAATCTTTCCAGCTCAGTATCGATTAATTCTGCAGTTCTCAAGGGAACTTTCCCTTTATGATCTGCAAGATTGGGATCAGCACCATTCTGAAGCAGATGCGAAACAATAAGAAAGGCATTTTCCCTTACTGCATAATGAAGCGGTGTGTCTCCTTTTTTATCCCTGGCATTAGGATCTGCGCCATGCTGCAGAAGTAACTGTGTTTCTACTGTCAATCCACGGCGGACCGCTTCATGAAGAGGTGTCGTAGCGGCCCCCTTCTCACATCGAGGTGATACTCCCTGAGCGAGCATCTGCCGGAGCGTTTCGGTATCCCCTATCTTCACTGCTGCTAAAAGAGGATTCTCCCTGACCTTTTCCTGCGTTTCAGTAGAAGAAACCGTTACCGGATCCTTATTACTCTTTTGCTTACTGGCTTTATTTCTCTTTTGATCCTCTGGCACTGCACTTTTCTCATCACTTACATCTGCCACATTTTCGGCAGTAACCGCAGAATCGATCAATGTATCTGAAACAGAAACCGGTTCTGGTGTCGGCTCTGGCGCAGATTTTGGCATAAGTAAAAAGAGCAGCACAAAAGCAACAATAACACCACCTGCGACTAAGCTCCATAGAAGAGCCGGTTTGAGTTCTTTTTTGGAAGAGGTAAAGTTTTCAGAGGAACTGTATTGAGCACCAAAGATCTCAGGAAAACTGCTGTTTAAGGCTTCAATGACTTCCGATGGAGTCTGAAAACGCTTATCCGGCTCCTTCTGCATCATTTTTTCAACTACATCAGAAAGCGGCACTGGAATTGAAGGGTGATTATCCTTTAATAGCGGAACCGGACGGTGCATGTGCTTAACAATAACATCCACAATCGATTTTCCCGGAAATGGAGTCGAACCGGCAAGCATGTGATATAATGTGCAACCCAAGGCATAAATATCGGAACGGCAATCCGCAGCACTGGGATTTTCGGTTTGCTCAGGGGCTGCATAATGAGGACTTCCCAACATCACATTGGGTAAAGTCAAACGAATGTCTCCGTCAATCCGTGCAAGACCAAGATCGGCTAGTTTTGCGTTACCGGTTTTATCGATCATAATGTTTTCCGGTTTTATATCCCTATGCACTATCCCGTTTTTTAAGGCCAATTGAAGAGCGGAAAGAACCTGCATGGTAATCCTTACTGCCTCCTGCGGCTCTATCTTGCCTTTTTCAGAAATGATGGTTTGCAATGTCTTCCCATCGACATAGTCCATTACAATAAAATGGACTCCGTTTTCACAACCCACATTTGTTACCCCAATGATGTTGGGATGACGGAGTTTTGCGGCGATCCGGGCTTCTCTGAGAAAACGTTCTTTGGCATCGGGTACATCAGAGAGAGGTTTAAGCACTTTGACTGCGACGATTATGTCTAAAGCAAGATGATGAGCTTTATAGACAGTCCCCATCCCCCCATGCCCGATTTTTTCAAGAATCTTACATCCCCCGATTGTGGTTCCAACAAGTTCGTCCATGCAAATCCTCCAGGCAATTCGATTCGAACCAAAGCCTGACCTTCCGGGAAGTCCTATGCTCTGATCCCCTCCCTGAGTCAGGGATTAAATATACTTCATTGTACACCTTTTATTTTCAGCTCAATCTTTAAAACAATGAAAACGGGGAGTTAGCAGAAAGGTTCTTTTTGGTAATAGCAGATTAAATTTGAAGTAATCGTTTTATTTTCTGGATGATCTGAGTAGTATCGCCCTTAACAATATAATCATCGACTCCCGCCTCCATGGCCGCCCTATAGAAAGCATCGGGATCATGACCTGTGGCAACCAGAATCTTCATATCAGGGTACTTTTCCCGTGTTTCTTTTGCAAACTCTATTCCACTTTTCCCAGGAAGAGTTATATCGATAATGGCCAGATCAGGCTTTTCTTTCTGAAATGCCAGCTCCGCATCCTCTGCATCTATTGATTGAGAGATGATTTCTACGCCAGGAATCCGTCTGATAATTACTCTATACAATAACTGCATGTCATCATTGTCTTCAACGACCGCGATTTTTTTCATAAACCTATCCTGAACCGATTCTTTGAGAACAAACTACGTTGGTTAATCTGGTGGTTTATTCTCCATACATGTACAACTTGGCAATATGCATACCATGTTTTTAAGTCTCGACCCCAGAAAACCCAGACCTGCTGCCTGGGCTAAAATATCTCGCCCTTTCAGGGCTTATTCGTTTTTTGGTTTTTTTCTGATCGAAGGGCTAACAGAATGATTTTGGAAAGATTTCTCCTCAAGGGCTCGTCGAAATGACAAAATCGAGGATTCGTCGAAAAGGGTATACAGAATTATCACTCAAAACGCAAATCAGTCGATTTTTCACTACCATGAAAGGGCTGTATGACCAGAAACGGCAGGAATCACACTGCTAAGAGAGGACAGTGTGACTGGAAACGTCGGTAAGCACACTACCATGTGAGGACAGTGTGACTCGAAACGTCGGGAGGCGCACTGCCATGTGAGGACAGTGTGGTTCCGAACGTCAGGAAGCACACTGCCACGCTGTAACAGTCTTTTGTGAAAAAGGAGCTGACTGGCACTACCTCTCCGTAAGCGAGCGTGAGATCATTCTGATCAGTGACAGGTTTGTATGCCAGACAAGAGTGTTACTGTTTATTCATGAGCATTCTGAGCATATCACCAGGGTAAAGCCGCACCGAAGCTCCGTGTCCACACAAAAGCCGGTTTGATGGGATCTTCTGCATCAGGTTCCCGGACAGATCAGTAAAGTGGGTAAATGAGATAGTAAAGGGTGAGGAGAATCTTCTAACCGGGAGTACTTCGAGAACATTGGATACCGCAAAACTGTTTTTCACATCGATAACCGGTATCCCTCCTTCCAATACACCTTTTACTATTCCTAACACCCGGCTGTTAGGAGCAGCTTTTGAGGAAAACACCTCCTGCATTATTAAATCATCACCGTAAAAACCGGTGGTGTAAGGACGATGTTCGGTTTTTTCCAGTTCATCGATCCATTTCTTGTGAACCACATAATTTTGGGGATCTTTCAAACATTCATCCAGGGCTTCCCGGTAAGTTTTAACCACCGATGCCACATAATGAATGCTTTTGTTACGGCCTTCGATTTTAAGGGAGCTCACACCAGTGGCGATAATTGCCGGCAGAATCGTTAAAGTGCACAGATCTTTTGAGTTAAGCAGATAGACCCCGTTTTCATCTTCCTCAGCATCAAAGTGGCAATCATTCTGTGAAGAGGATTCAACAGAAGAGATTCTGTACTGGAATCTGCAAGGCTGAGGGCAATCACCCATGTTAGGATGTCTTCCATTCAGGTAGGCTCCCAGAAGACAACGCCCCGAGATCGAAACGCACATGGCTCCATGAACAAATATCTCGGTTTCCACTTGTTTCAATTGACTCAATCGGGAAATCTGAGCCAAATTGAGTTCGCGTGGAAGCACGATTCTGCTTATCCCCTGACTTTTCCAGAACAGAAGAGAAAGTGAATTGCACGCCCCGGTCTGGGTGCTCAGATGCAGTGCTACCTGTGGAAGAATCTTTTTACATAACAGTAAAACCCCAGGATCGCTGATAATAAAGGCATCGGGGAGAACACCAAGGTTTTTTATACTGTGCAGTGTACTTTCCACTTCATTGAGCCGTCGGTCATCAGGCATGATATTGAGTGCTACATAGACCTTTTTGTTCCGTTTTGCGGCAGTTTGTAGAAGTTCAGGAAGATCATCAACGGCAAAATTTGGTGAATGTGCCCGCAGATTGAGCTGTCCGACACCGATATAGATGGCGTCGGCACCATGATCAAAAGCCATTTGGGCGATGGCAAAATCACCTGCAGGAGCAAGGAGTTCCGGAGTATTCATTTATCCGCATTTTTGGGGGAAGGAGTTTCTGCCGGTGATGGTGCTGCAAGTACCTCTTTCAAAGCATTGACATACACCTCTTTTGGCTGCAAACCCATAATTGCTTGCACTACAACCTTTTTATTAACAATAAACACTACCGGAATAGAACGAACTTCAAAATAGGCAGCTATGCTTCGGTGAACATCCACATTCACCTTCATGAAACGGACTTTGCCGGCAAACTCTTTTTCCAGTTCCTGTATGATTGGATTAAGAAAACGGCATGGTCCACACCAGGGAGCCCAGAAATCCACCAGTACCGGTATTTCCGATTTGATGATTTCATTAGCGATCAGTTGAGATGAATCGGCCACGACCTGAGATTGGTTGCCAGGAATGCCTGGTTGAGCCTTCGAGTTAAAGGCCAGTCCGGAAAACATCAGAACTGCAACAGCCATAAAGAGGCATTTCATAAAAAGAGTCCGTTTCTTTTTAAAAATGAGATACATAAACCAGTTTCAACTCTCTTCCCCAACTGACAGTGCTCCCATCTTTGCGCTTCCGATTTTCTAGTACGTCTCTTGCATCAAATTCGATATAGAAATTTTCGGTAAACGCCCACCTCAAACCAAGATTGAGATAGCCTTCAGATGGATTGGCATATACTGCATGTCCGGAGGAGCGTTTATCTTTAATGTTGAATCCGAAATCATATTCAACAACCAGAGCCAGTTCTTCATTGACCCCGAAATCGATTCCTGCCAGAAAATTGGGCCAGGTCACGTTGTCGAGATCTTCCATAGAATAAGTTAATGCACCGTGGATTCCAAACTGGATTTTTGTGAACAGCAGATAATTTTTACTTAATGCCAGAAAAAAACCTGGCGATTTGTAGATATTTCCCTTGTAATCAAATTCAGAGGTGTCGGCACTTCCTCCATATCCCTGATGATCGTATCCCAGGGCAACTCCCGGAAAGTGTATTGCTTCCTCGAAGATTCTGTATTTTACCAGAAATCCAGGATAATTATCGAAATCAGTATCTTTTCCCCTGCCCACTATCCCTTCACCGCCATAGCTTAAACCAATCATCAGGCGATTAGTCACCCCAACGCTGATGCCAAGGTTTACCCCCGCCCCCCTGGTGTTATCGCTTCCAGGGTAGATACGGCATTCAAAATCGAAACTGCCTCTCTCTAATACCCCTGCGGTAGGAGCATTAACCAGGCGTCTTGGTTGAATCATTTCTTCAGAAAAAACCAGACTGGAAGACAGAATCAACAAGAGGGAGAAAGAGCGGACAAAAGTGGCAAACTGAGAAGAAATTGTCATCTGGGTCCTTTTTTTCTAATCTCATTTTGACGACGGATTAAGAGCTTTTTTCTGGTATGCTCCTCATTTGTTCTGGAGAAATCATGTTCACCGGAGCCATCCCATTTTGCTACAAAATAGAGATCCTTTGTGTCTGCAGGAGTCATAGCGGCCTGCAAGGATGCTTTTCCGGGAGAGCAGATTGGCCCAGGAGGAAGTCCTGTATATTTTCGTGTGTTATAAGGTGAAGATGAGTTAAGTTCAGAGACCTTTAATGGCCCGTTGAATTTACGCAGTGCGTAACGGACGGTAGGATCGGCACCAAGCGGGTATCCTAATTTTAAGCGGTTATGGAACACTCCGGCAATTCTGGCACGTTCCCATGCCACAGTAGCCTCTTTTTCCACTATAGAAGCAATAGTTACTATCTGGTGTCTGTTGTATCTGGAGATTACAGAAGTATCGGCCTGTAAAGAAGAGTATACGTTATCGAAATGCTGAACCATTTTACGTATTATCTCCTTTATTGTGGCATCTTTGGGAAATCGGTAGGTATCAGGAAAAAGATAGCCTTCCAGGGAGAAAACCGATAGCCCCAGTTCCTTAATAAATGCAGTATCATAGCAAAGTTTGTTGAACTGAGCTGTGTCGATTTCCATCACCTGTGCAATCCGCTCTGCAGTCTGCTCAATGGTCAGTCCTTCATTGATGGTGAAAACGACCTCAATGGGTTTGGCATTCAGCAAATTTTTGGATGCCCTGAACACCCCCTCACCCACATTGCAGGTAATTTTTCCGGCTTGAATCTTTCGTTCTGTTCCTTTGAGCTTCATCCATAACCGTAAAGCTGTGGTTGAGGTAATGATCTTATGATTTTTCAGGGAATCTGCTATTGCGGCAACAGTAGCCCCACGAGGTATTATGATTTCAACCTTCGAATCATTGTTGCCTAAAGGAAGAAACAGATAATAGAGATGAGCAGCCAGAAGAGATGCCAAAAGAAGTGCGGATGCCAAATAAATTACTTTTTTAATTTTAGCCATTCGAATCACCAGAATAAAACCATATAGAATATAACCGAGAACAAAGAGGAAAAAAAGAGTTCCCAGCAGCCAGATTCGTGATAAATGCCTCCATACAGATTTAATCATGATATTGGGCTATTAAATGATTCAAGAAAATAATTCCTGCTCGTTTATTTAATACCAAGCTGTTTTAATTTTCTGAACAGGGTTGTTTTGTGTATTCCCAGCTTCTCTGCAGCTTTAGTTTTGCATCCACCGTTATCATCCAGAATCGTTTTCAGATACATTCTCTCCAGCTCTGCAAAAGAGCGGATACTGGAGAGTGCTTTTGCATCGCTTTCTACAGAAACTTTGTTTCTGATTGAATCCGGCAGGTGTTTCAGGGAGATGACATTATCTTTACAGAAAATGAAGGCATGTTCAATGATGTTTTCCAGCTCGCGGATATTTCCGGGAAAATCGTAAGATAACAGGACTTCCATGGTCTGCTGATCGATGCCGGTGATGGATTTGCCATAACGGTCATTGAAACGCTGGATAAAATATTCTGCCAGAAGCGGAATATCGCAACGGCGTTCGGTAAGCGGAGGTAATTTTATGGTAATTACATTTATACGGTAATAAAGATCCTCTCTGAATTCACCAGAGGCAACCATATCCGAAAGAGATTTATTGGTTGCGGCAATAATCCTGATATCTGCGACACAAGGTTTGGTGGCTCCAAGGGGCTCAAATACCTTTTCCTGAAGCACACGAAGCAGCTTAACCTGCATAGCCGCCGAGATATCGCCGATTTCATCCAGAAATATGGTTCCCCCTTCGGCCAGGGCGAACTTTCCTGGCTTGTCTTTTTTTGCATCCGTAAAAGCACCTGCTTTATAGCCAAACAGTTCGGATTCCAGTAGCGAATCTGGCAGTGCGCTGCAGTTGATGGCTATGAAAGGTTTATCTTTGCGATTGCTGAGTTCATGAAGGGATCTGGCGACTAATTCCTTACCAGTGCCGCTGTTGCCACAGATAAGAACGGTTACCGAAGTCTGTGCAATTTCTGGAATTGAATTAAAAATCTGCATCATCTGGGCACTTCGGCTGACCATGTTGTGAAAGCTGGCCTTTTCACAGAGTTCACGCTTCAGTCCGGCAACCAGCGCCTCCGCCCTTGCGGTTGCTTCACGTTCCTCTTTGATTCTGGCTTCCTGTGCTTTTTTTCGTTCTGTGATATCCTGAACCTGTACCAGATAAACTGACAGGCCGGTATCAGAAGATCCGACCGGAGTAATATACCAGTCCAGAAAAAGCGTATTAACTTTCTCACCATTTCTTCTGAATTCGGTCTCGATATTGAGTTTTTCGAAATTTGCCAGTTTTTTAAGTTGTTTCTGATTAAAATTGAAAAACTGGAACAGATCTGAAAACTGAGACTTGTCATCACAAACGTTAAACAGCTTACAGAAAGACTGGTTCATGTCGATAAGAAAGCCATCGGGACTATACAAGGCTATTCCGATGGGTGATTCGGAGTAGATCGTTCTGAATCGTTCTTCACTAAGGCGAAGTTTTTCTTCGGCCAGTACCCTGTCTGAAATATCAAAAAAGCAGGTCCGGATACCGGTGATCACTCCGTTTTTTATCATAGCTGCTGAGCTGAGCAAAACATAGATAAGGGTCTTGTCTTTTTTATAAAGTGCATAAACCGAAGGATCACTTGTTACGCCTTCAAAAATGGTAGCTACAATCTTTTCGAATTTTTCTCTGTATTCTATTGCTATAAGATCCCTGACGCAGACTCCTTTTTCGAATTCACTTTTTGTATATCCAAACAGCTTAAACCCTATTTCATTAACATAGGTCAGATACAGATCGGTGTCCATTTCGCAGATAATGCCTGGAAGCAGATCGGCGGTTTCTTTAAATCTTCTCTGACTCTCCCGCAATTTTTCTTCACTGCGTTTTCTTTCTGTAATGTCCCGCCCGATTCCCTGTATTCCTATGACCTTGTTTTTATCATAGATTAATCTGGTACTCAGTTCCAGCCAGACCGGTACTTTCTCGCGGGTATAGGTAAGAATTTCATAGGTGGATGATTTGAAATGGTGTAAAAGCTTCTCCTGTTTATGTTTTTCCACCAGGTTAAGGCAAGCAGGATCAATGAGGCTACGGAATTCAAAGTTTTCTATTTCATCGCGGCTATACCCATAAGTTTTCAATGCACGAGCGTTTGCAGAAGTTATACAGCCGTTCAAATCCACAGTAAAAAGGATATCATTGGCATTCTCATAAAGATCACGATATTTGCGCTCACTTACCCTCAGGGCATTCATTACCAGTTTAAAGTTGCTGATATCATAGAACGAAACCAGTGTTCTGGAGGAGTCAGGAATCAATGTCCCATTGGCCATCATCTCCAGGATTCTGCCGTTTGCATCTTTTATGCGGAACTGAAATTCTGATGGTACACTGGAAGGATCCTTATAGCGTTGATGAAAAGTCTTTAAGAACCTATCCAAATCTTCAACCAGAACAAATTCTGTCCATCTCTTTTTTCTGATTATCTCTTCTTTGGTGTAGCCGGTTATTTTTTGAACCTTCTGGTTAAAATGCAGTATCGAGGTATCCTGGTCCAGAAGTACGATTGCGGTTCCGGTGCTTTCAAAAATGGAGTGGAAATAAATCTCAAAATCATAAGGAGATTTTATTAGCTCACAAAGTGATGGCAGAGAGTCTTTTTGGGGCTGAATTTCATTAATTTTATTTTCTGAGTCCTGCTTATTTATCTGTGGGTCCGATTCACTCATAATTAATCCTGTAGCGCATAGAAATAAGTATTAATTTAATACATGACAGCTTTATCAGGTTTGTACAAAAATCAGAACACAGTTAAATTATTCATTTTTGATTCTTAAAAAAACAGAATTCTTTTTTAGGTTGTAACTACTGGAGCTACAAATTAAAGAAATATTCCAAATCACAAATCTCAAGTTCCAAACAAATTCCAAGTTACAATATTCTAAATTCCAAACAGGAACGGAAAACAGAAAAATTCGAAATCCGAAATAAGATATAAGACCTTCATTCATGTTTTTCTGTCGAGTAGAACTGGCAGTTACCTGCCCGAACCCTCACAAAACCGTACGAGCAGTTTTCCACATACGGCTCTTCATTTGGTCTTCGGGTACATTTTCAAGCACTGAATGGATTAAACCCAAACTGTCCATTAAACAAGGGTTTAATCTCAAATTGTTCATTAGGCGATATTTGCTCATTCTGTCCAACCGTAGGGGGACCCAGAACACGTCTTTTTAGCCAGCAACCTTATTTTTAAACCACAAGAATGTGCATTTTTACTTCCAGAACATACTTTCTTACCATAACAAAGTTTTTAACTGCTAAAATGTGCCTTTCAGCATCCGGGAATGTAATTTTAAGCTGTTATTTTTGCTTTTTTACAACTTTTTTGTTGCCTACAACAAACCACAAATCGTTTTTAGCATGAATTTCATTGTTTTCGGTAAGAAACATATCGTTTTTGGTAAGTAATATATCGTTTTTGGTAAGAAACATATCGTTTTTGGTAAGAGGCAGATCGTTTTTGGTAAGAGGCAGATCGTTTTTGGTAAGTGGCAGATCGTTTTTGGTAAGAGGCAGATTGTTTTTGGTAAGAGGCAGATCGTTTTTGGTAAGTGGCAGATCG
>JAAYPC010000032.1 GCA_012519985.1 Fibrobacter sp. | reverse complement strand
CGATACAAAAGATCTGGTGCTATTATTCCCCTAAGGCTTAAGTACCAAAGTTTCCTCCGATTAATTTTCGTTGATTAATTTCGATTGAAACGGCTGCATTCCACCGGGGACGGAGCAAACTTATCAACTTAGCCAAGTGCAAACCCAGCACACTACCAATGCGCTGATCTGCCAACCGATACAAAAGATCTGGTGCTATTATTCCCCTAAGGCTTAAGTACCAAAGTTTCCTCCGATTAATTTTCGTTGATTGCTTTCGATTGAAACGGCTGCTTTCCACCGGGGACGGAGCAAACTTATCAACTCAGCCAAGTGCAAACCCAGGCGATTTTTGCAAACCAAGCACACATTCATTGTAATTTCCTCATTCCTTCAGCACTGTAATCTTCTATAAAATCTGAAGAAATCAGATTGTACGGTAAGGCATGCGCCCTTTATTGCTTACAGCTAGCCCTATAGATGCCCATCAGAATACGAACATCCATTGTCTTCAAATTTGTGAAAATATTTTCCATTGCCGAACCTGGACTATTTCTGATTCTTTTTACTGTTATAGGACCTATTCGAAGCAGAAAAAAATAGATATCTTAATTTAAAAGGCCAAAGCGCTCGCATTCTGACTTACTGACTGAATGGCTAGCCGAAACTAATAAAGGGCGCATGCCTTACCAGATTTCTCACATACATTCGGAATGACATCTAAGCTCGGAATGGCTCTAATGGAAAATTGGGAGTTAAAGACCATAGCCGTAAGGTTAAGATTTGTAACACATTGAATTGAAGGGTGTAACGTATTTAGGAATAAGGTAAAGATAGACAAGTGAAGCTAAACAAAGAAACGCTCCCGCCCCCTAATCCCCCAAAGGGGGGATTTAGGGGGCGGGATATTTAGAGGACATCAGGGAAATTTTATTAACAATCGGAATTAAGCCTTATGGCTATGGGTTAAAGAGCTGGCACTATCTTCCCCTAAGGCTTAAGTACCAGAGTTTCCTCCGACTAATTTCAATGAATTTTTTTGGAAGCGGCAATTTTCTACCGGGGACAGAGTAAATTTCTATCCCACTAAAACCGATCCTTCCTCTTCCTCAACTCCTCAAAAACCGCCACAGCAGACCTGTCCACCATACCCAGATATCTGCGTATACCAATTGTGTGCACTCGTAAAAAGGGATTGGTGGCCTTCTCCAGCATTACAGTGGATGGAACAGTTGCTTTATTCTCCCTTCGCAACTGCCTGACCTCTTCCAGCCTCTTTCCTACTTCCTGATTGCCTTCATCAACCATTGACGCAAATTCCAGGTTTTCAAGTGTGTACTCATGACCGAAATAGATCAGTGTATCATCAGCAAGCCCGGAGATTTTCATAAGAGAGTTATACAACTGATCTGCAGATCCCTCGAAAATCCTTCCGCAACCTGCTCCGAAAAGTGTATCACCAGTAAAAATCATGTTGTAACCTGGAAGGTAATAGGCGACCTGATGACGGGTGTGTCCGGGCATCGACATGACCACTATCTCGATATCACCCAGTAAAAAACTCTCTCCATCCAGAAAAACCTTGTCTATGGATTTTATCTTTTTATCCCCGCCGTAAACCTGAGCACCGGTTTTCCTCTTTATTTCCGGTATCCCCGCGGTATGATCACTGTGATGATGAGTAGCCAGTATGTACTGCAGATTCAAATTCCTTTTTTCCACCTCAGCCATCACTGGATCCGATTCAGCAGGATCTATAACTGCAGCATCGTTACCGGATCTTATCAGATAGCAATAATTATCAGATGCTATGCTTATGATTATCACTTCCGGTTTCATTATCGGTTGTCCTCAGGAAGATTATCTTTTGATGCAGCCTGTACGGCAAGACGGTCGCAACGTTCGTTTTCTGCATGTCCGGCATGCCCTCTTATCCATTGAAAACGAACTCTGTGCTTTTCCATAACCCTGAGAAGCCTCTCCCATAAATCGCGGTTCAGAGCCTCCTCCTTGTTGTTTCTCATCCAGCCGTTAGCTTTCCATTTGTATACCCATCCCTTTTCGATCGCATTAACCAGATACTGGGAATCGGTGGTAAGCGTCACCTCACAGGGTTCTTTGAGTGCTTCCAACCCTGCGATTGCCCCCATCAACTCCATCCGGTTATTGGTGGTGTTCCGAAATCCGCCCGATAACTCCTTCTCGACCCCGTTAAACCTGAGAACGACTCCGAATCCACCAGGCCCGGGATTGCCAGAACAGGCACCATCAGTGAAAATTTCCACCTTTTTCATATCAACCCGATTTCTAATTGGGTAAAGACTTAACTTTTCAGTATCTTAGCGATAAAGACATCATTAATTTGTGCAGAGAATAATCGTGGTTTAAATTACCCATGAAAACACCTTCATGAATAACCTTTTCTGTAATCTTCCACATCGAATAACTGTAGCCTATGTCCAGTGATATATTACTGCTGAAAAACACGATACCAGCCGATATCTGATGACGATTCTGATCAATACTAAAATTGTCATCATTCCATATAAAATCTTCTTTGTCATATTTGCTGATATACCGGTGAAGATCAACTTCATCAATAGAATACCCGGTACGAACCAGCATGGGGACCTTTCCCACCGGAAACTCCAATCCCATTCCCCCACCAACCTTGAAATAGCCTGCCTGAGATTTACTGGGAATCTCTTCCGATGGAAAAACGAATCCAAATGGGAATATTGCCCGCCCTTCGGCAGTTATGGTAAGTACGGGCAGAGTCAAACTGATTCCTGCTGCACCATTATATGAAGAATACATTTTCCCCCTGTACCTGTCGCTATATTCATAATATTGCGCCCCGTCCACCGGAGAAAATTGGGTCTCTTTTTCATTATCTGTTTCTTTTATCCTTATCACCTGAGGAAAAGTAAACCTCAATCCGGCACTCAGCATATCATCCTTGTAAATTGCTCCAACTCTGATATCGTATCCTACAGATTTGCCCTTGATACCATAATCTATTGCAATATCGGAATAACCATTGCTTGCGTATGTCGCTCGTTCGAGATTTTCTCTTCCATATACAAATGATACCGAGGTTCCAATTCCTACGCGCGGTGCCACCTGAAGTCCCAAACCACCAGTGAAATATTTCAGACCGCCAGATGTTCTGAATCTGTCTTCAATGCTTAAATGCTGGTTATCATAGAAAAAGTCAACACTTGCCTTAGAAACATCATCAAATACGAACGGGTTACTGTAAGCGAATGCCATTGTCAAACCGCCCTGAGTCGCCGGGAAAGAATACATTAAACCCACATTGGAGATTTTAAGCCGGTTCATACTTGTTGATTGCATGTTGTCTGAAAAGGTAGACACTCCGTTAAGTGAAGACACATCAAAGGTAACCTGAAACTCCCTGGTCAGAGAAAACGACATTGCCGCCGGATTCCAGTATATCGCCGAGAGATCATTGGACAAAGCCACATAATTGTTGGCCATCGAAAAGGCCCTGGCTCCAAAGCCATTTTCAAAACCGAATCGGACATTATCCTCTGCAGCGACATTTGCAACCACTATAACCGCAATCAGTAAAAACTTTTTCATTCTATATCACCACCTTGAATTTCTTTTTGGTCTTGTCCTTGGCACATCTGAATCATTGGTTTGAATCGGCTTATTGGGCGGTGTAACCACACCTTGAGGTTTCGATTCCGGAACCACCGCTTCAGCTTTCTTTTTCTCCACATTAGCACCCTGGTTTGATGGAGCAACTGGAGTTAAACCGGATGTCCCAATCCCTCTGCTTCTATTAGGTCTATCTGGCTCAGGTGGTGGATTGGAACTCTTTTGATCAACACTGCTTCCGGAGGTCTTGGGTAGTGTAGCCCCTCCCTGAGGCGCAGGGACCGAACTGCTGCCACCGATACCACGGGAACGGTCTGGTCTTCCACTGCTTCCACCGCCACCAGATCCCCCAATTCCTCCCTTTCCTCCTCCAGAACTACGTCTATACGGGTAATGCTGGTAATATCTGCAGCAACCACAGTGAGGATCGAAATAGTAATACCTGGGGCATCTCTTATAATCATACCAGTATGAAGAAGTGCGAAACCACCATGGAGAATTATTGTAGAAATACCAGTCACTGTTGTAATAACTGGGAAAGCAGCGCAATCGAGGCATTCCTGTAAAATCTCGTTCCCAGACACAGATCTCTTTTTCTCTATGTATAATGGTATCCACCATGGCACCAGGGGAGGTTGAATCGATTAAAGAATCCGCACCTTCGACAATGTAACTATCTCCAGGCTGATCAAATGAACCTAATCTGGTATAACACCCATTTAACATCACCATTGCCAAAAGAGTGAGAGAAAATATTTTGATATTCATAAAAAAGGCTCCCGCAAAGTTGTATTCCAAAATGAAAATACAACCTGAATGGAATGCATGCATAAAAGTGCTCTGAAAAGGATGTACATAATGCCTCTCCAAAAACCTTTTTGTCTATCCTGTTTGATACAATAATCCCGGGTTGCGTTACATTAAACATTACTGTATATTGAATTATCATTCATAAACAGGAGCAATATCTATGCATTTACGCGTTTTAACCCTTTTCTGCTTACTCACAGTATTCACTCTGAATATATGTGCTACTGACAAGTCCCTGACCCTTAAATTCGGGCCCTATTGGCCACAAGACCTCAAACATTCCGAACGACCTACTGCATTTGACTGGACTGTCTTATCCGGTATCAGTTTCGATAAGACAGTGACTCTGGGAGCCGGGTTTGATTTTATATGGAATAAAAACAGCAAAGAAAACAAGATTGCCCCCAACCTTTTTCAGGAAGAACTAATCGAACGCACTCTCATGTTCCCTGTAACTGCCTTTCTCTCCATCTCTCCTCTTCCCGACTTTATTGTCAGTCCCAGCATTTCCGG
>JAAYPC010000216.1 GCA_012519985.1 Fibrobacter sp. | reverse complement strand
TTCTCAGAACGTCCTGAACCCATTGGGGATTAGCTACTTCTGCACGGCGACGAGCAATAATGCGGTTTTCAGTGAAAACCAGATCTAACGATATCCCCATTTTTAAAGAAATGGTCTGGTATTAACGGAAATAACGTTTTGAAGAGAAATGTAAAAAGAAGAAGAGGTGGAGTTTAATCTATTGATAATCCACCCTGGAAGAATGTCTGTGATTCGGAATCAGACGAATTTCTACTAATAAATGGTAGTAACTGTCTGGAAAAGAGGCTTTGGGTTATTTTTTTCCTGTTTTTGCTTTGCGGCGTCTTTTAATTCCAAAAGATCCTTTAAAAATTTTACCTCTTTTTGTACGTGGATCACCTTTGCCCATATTTTCCTCCAGATAATTAAGTAGTTTAAATCTTGTGACCAGGTTATGAATTATAGGGTGATAAAATAGATTTGAGCAGAATAATTGCGCAATTTTTTATAATATTGTCCAAACAAGCTGAAGAATTATGCAGGCAATAATATTTATCGGGATTCAGGCTTCAGGAAAATCTACCTTTTACAAGCAACGTTTCTTTAATACCCATGTAAGAATCAGCCTGGATCTTCTCAGAACCAGGCACAGAGAATCACTTTTTCTTCAAACCTGTTATAACTCCTTGATGCGCTTTGTAGTAGATAACACAAATCCCACCATTATAAAACGGCAAAGGTACATCAAAGAAGCAAAACAACACAGGTACCAGGTAACTGGTTACTTTTTTGATACTTCTCTGGAAGAGGCTCTGCTGCGGAATTTAAATCGCAAAGACAAAGAGGTGATTCCAGAGAAAGGAATAAGAGCCACTTTGAAAAAGCTAGTTATCCCTCGAATAGAAGAGGGATTTGATGAATTATACAGAGTGACAATAGATGGAACCGGATTCAGGGTCGAGCAGATGTGAGAGGATCCGGTTATTTTTTACGAAAGATCACTGTATTTCAAATCACAAATCCCAAATCCACAAAATCACAAAATCGGAAATTCCAAACAAATTCGAAATTGCAATGCTTTAAATTCCAAACCGAACAGCCCGCTTACGCGCAGACGCTTCGGCGGGCTTCGGTTCTTCGTTTGGATATTTTTTCAGATTACTTCTGATTAGATATTGTTTTAATATTATTTCCTGTTTTCTTTCGATTTGATATTATTATGTTGTTTTTTTGCCATCAGATACCCCGACACTACTAAAATGGTCTGTTTATTTCCTGTGACATTTTTTCTGACATGTTGTACTTGCATTTTTAATGTACCCTTGATAAAATAAAACTTTCAAGCTACCGGTTTTTCCAAGTATTCTGCATCTTTTACTTAATCTTTTTTCCTGAGCAGGTTTATCATGAAATTACCAGTGATCAATGAGAAAAAAGGCGGGAATTTTCTCTGTAAATGCGGAAAATTATTCCGGATTTTTTTCTCATTTGCATTGATAATAATAATATGGCAAGCCAGTGCCTACTCTCAAACAGAAGATGCATCAGAAAACCTGGAGCGCCCTTCCCAGGATATTGCCTATCTGGACTACCTCCTTGAACTTACGGTTAGCTCGGGTTCGTTTCTGGAGCTGAACCTTGAGAAAACTCCTGCCAGTATTACCGTTATCAATAGAGAAATGATCAGAATATCCGGTGCAAGAAATATGTCTGAACTGCTGGAAATCTATGTCCCGGGTTTTCAGTACATGTACAATAAATGGAACGGAACTTTATGGGGCTTGCGTGGGGTGGCAAATGACCGCAATACCAAAATCATTTATTTAGTCAATGGCCACAAGTTAAATACCCAGGCCAGGGATGGATTTCAGGGTGAAACAGTACTGGGTTTGCTGGATGATATAGAAAGGGTGGAAGTTCTCAGAGGTCCTGCCGGTCTGGTTTACGGTTCAGGAGCGATAGTAGGTATTGTAAACGTTATCACAAGAAAAGCCGAACAGAATCAGACTGAGGTGAGTGTTTCGCTGGGTGAAAACAACTCCCAGTCTTATCAGGCTTCCATTTATAGAAATATAGAAAACAGCTCTCTTGCTTTTTCTCTGGGCTACAGGAGATCCGATGGTTTTGACACTCACCAGTCCAGGATATATGGCAGAGGACAATGGCCTTATCCGTTCTGGGTAAGCCCCGAAAACATGGTAAAAGATGGAGTTCCATCTGATGGAAATTTCGGTTCGACAGATGGAAACTGGAGAATATCTGCTTTATGGGAAATTGGTAATTTCAATATTTATGCACGGGCTACCCGTCAGAAGGAAAATGCGGGGGGATGGTTTATAATCGATCCCTGGCCGGAATTGAAGGACAGGTCTCCAACAGACCCTTCAAATGGCAGTAAATTAATTGACGGAAAAACAGTAAGGTATGATGATCCTTTCTGGGCTCAGGGTTGTGAGTCTTTTGGCGATAATTTACACCAGTATCTCAGCGACAATGTCATGGTGGAAGCTGGTTATACCCTGCCAATTGGCAATGATGAAATATCTGTAAAACTGGCTTTTGACGGTAATACTACCAGAGTCGGTTCTGAAAAGAGAGAGCGCTACAAGTATGAATCGGAATACCATGAATATACTACCGACAGTGGAACGGTCTATTACTGGGATAAGATGCATCCTGCGGTAAATCCGGATTTTGTGGAAGAGACATTTGGAGAGAAACGATTAACATTTAACACAACTTACCATCTCAAATCGATTCCCCGGCTTCAAATGGCTACCGGAATGGAATATCGGCTGGATTATATCGGTGATGATTTGACCGGGAAAAATGAGTTTGAGGAAAAGAAAGATCATCCGGTTATTTCAAAAATAAACTATAACACATTCTCTCTTTTTACCGAAAGCTTTTATGATTTTACCCCTGAATTTGGGGCACACCTGGGAGGCCGACTGGATTTTCATACCCGGGCGTTCATGGCTAATCCAAAAGTTGCCCTGGTTTTCCGTCCAAATCAATCACACTCTTTAAAGTTGATGTATCAGACCTCTTCCAATAATGGCACTGCAGATAATTATGAATACAATAAAAATCATTATGATAACGGGCAACTCATTGGAAGCGGATTGTCATTCGCAAAACCTTACAACAAACCGGATGAAAACAGTGAATATGTGCTGATTCCGGAACTGAATGAGCTTCACAGCCTTAAACCTGAAAAGACCCGTTCTGTAGAGTTCTCTTCTTATCATAAATTCGGGGATAATTTCTCCTTCATGCCATCGATAACCTACGGCAATGTTTCTGACCTTTTCGTATGGTCACAGAAATTTTTCAGGGTTATCAATGTGGGAAATTACAGTTACTTTAATGCAGAAATTGAAGCAAAATATGAATCTAAGTTTTTCAAAGCAGGAGCCAGTCATTCATTCCAAAGGCCTGTTTTTACGGATGTAAAAGATCAGGAGCAGTTCTTTGTCAGGCCCAGAGTTATTTCTTATGACAGCATTTTCGAACCGGAAGAAGGGATGGTTAAATACTATCCGGTTACCTCTGATACACTTTTTGACACCATCCCGATTAATATTGTAAAAGATGCCATAACAGCAGATGGCAAACATTTCCTGAATATGGCTTCGAATATAACCAAGCTGTATCTGACTGTTATGCCTGTAAACTGGATGTCATTTCATACAAATCTGCGTCTCTTCTGGGGACTTCAGGGCAGGGATATGCTGTATGACAAGGATACAGGGTTTAACTATTGGAACATTACTGACAGCAGAAAAGATCTGGGGTTGAAACAATATCTGAAAAGGTCGGTATCAAAAAAACTCAATGCCAGTCTTCATTTTTATATTCCACACGATTTCGAGCTCTCATTTTTTGTCTATGATATTCTGGGTGCAGACCGACCTCTGGAACCGCAATACCACAAATATGTAATTAACTCATTGCGTTGGCAGCACATGTCTCTTCCTGACCAGAAGGAACTTTACTCAACAGACCAGAGGACATTTGAGCTGAAACTGACAAAATATTTCTAAAACCGAAATTTTTCATGAATTGGGGCAGATATGTTTTCAGGTGTAATTGAAGAGAGAAAGAATGTACGAATACTCACCATAGAAGATGAAGATCTGCTCAGAGAATACGTTTGTGATTATCTCGAAGATATCGGTTTTGTGACATTGCAGGCGGATAACGGAAGGCGGGGACTGGAGTTGATCCGCTCGGAGACACCGGATCTGGTTCTGACCGATTTACGCATGCCGGAAATGAACGGTCTGGATGTACTGGCTGCCATGCAGAAAGAGTTTCCTGAAATGCCGGTGGTCGTGATTTCCGGAACCGGAACATTAAACGATGTAGTTCAGACCATGAAATTGGGTGCATGGGATTACATCTTAAAACCTATTCACGATTATTCAATTCTGGAATTGTCGGTAAAACGAGTTCTGGAAAGAAAACATCTGCTTGAAGAAAACAAAAGGTACAGAAAACATCTTGAAGATGAAGTGGCAATACGCACACAGGATCTTGTAAAAAGTAATCTCAAATTCAAGACTCTCTTTAATCTTGCTGCTGATGCCATTATCATCCATGATCCTCAGGGAAACATAATCGATACCAATCAGAAAGCAATTCAGTATTCGGGTCGCAAACAGGAGCAGATATTGAAGTCAACTATCTTTGACCTGTTTACCGAATCAGAGCAGGATGTCCTGAGGAAATACTTGATAGATCTGAAGCAGGGAAAGCATATTCTTTTTGAGTCATCCCTTAAATCAGGAGATTCTGCAGTAATCCCGGTAGAAGTGAGTGCCTCTCTGATTACCATGGATCAGGCTCCGCAGATACTGGCTGTAGCAAGAAACATAACCGAAAGGAAGAAGGCGGAAGAGGAACGCAGGGAGCTGGAAAAGCAGATCGTGGCCGCACAGAAAATGGAATTATTAGGACTTCTGGCCAGTGGTGTTGCTCATGATTTCAATAATGTTCTTTCTGCTCTGACTGGTTACACAGTTATCCTGCGTTCAAAAATGCAGCAGGGAAGTGCAGAAGAAGAATACCTGAAAAAAATAAACGATATCATTGCCATGGGGCAGAACATGGCACGGAGAATCACTACATTTGTAAGGAAGGGAAAAGATGAGCTTAAAATGGTGGACCTGCACAAAGTTCTTTGTGACACCGAGTCCATGCTTCTTCCAATTTGCAGAAAAATCAATATAGAGCTCCAGTTACAGGCTGCAGATTATCATGTAGTGGGTGATGAAACCCAGTTGCAGAATATATTTCTTAACCTTGGGATAAATGCCCGTGATGCAATGCCGCAAGGAGGAACTCTCCGTTTTACAACGGCAAATATTGCCGGTTCAAATGGCAAGAATACCGGAGAGATCTGTGTTGAGGTCCATGACACCGGTATCGGAATGGACCAGCAGACTTTGGCTAAAATATTCGACCCATTTTTTAGCACCAAGGATGGGGTTAAAGGAACCGGTCTGGGTTTGACCAGTGTTCTATATTGTATTAAAAATCTGCATGGCAAAATAGATGTACAAAGCACTCCGGGAAAAGGGACCTCGTTTCAAATCAGGTTTCCGCTTCATGGAGAATTATCCAATTGATAAACGGTTGCATACCTCAATAGGGAAAAGACCAAATGCCCTTAAGCCAGAATGAATTCCTTTGTTCCGGGATTCATAAAAGAAATATAATAACAGCAGCAATTATACTGCTTTTATACAGTTTTGCGATTCAGGCACAGATTGAGGAATTTACTCTTAAGGCTCTGTTCCTGGAAGCTGCAATTCGTTTTATTAATTGGCCGGAATCAAAGAATGTTTCTGACAGACGGGAGAATGTCTTTGTTGTGGGAGTTTTTCCACATGATAAGATGACGCCTTATTTAGAGAAAACATTTTCTGCAAAAAAGGTGAAAAACAAGGAGGTCAGATTACTTGAAATCGATTATTTGGACAAGATTTCTCAGTGTGATCTGATTTTCATTCCGTGTAGCCAGAAAGGGAACATCAGAACAATTTATGAAATTGCCGATGATTATCCGGTATTGACAGTAAGTGACTCTCCTGATTTAATCAGAAAAGGAGTCATATTGTCTCTGGGTATTGAAAAAGCAAGAATCGCCTGTTATATAAATGAAACAGAAGCATCGAAGGCCGGGTTTAAGATCAGTCATCACCTTATGCAAAAATCCACAGTTATCAGTAATGAGGAGCAGTAATTTTGAAAAACGGTCTTTCGCTGAAAAATCAACTGATCTTTATTATTCTGCTGGTAACTTTGTTTTCAACTACATTGGCATTCTCATTCTCCATCATTTACGATTTCCTGAACTCGCGTAATGACCTGAAAAACAGTATGCAATTTACTGCCAGGCTCATGGCTGAAAATGTCAAATCACCTCTTCTTTTCAATGATGAACTGGGGGCAAATGAACTGTTGCTCTCTTTCAGATCGATACCTACGGTGCTGATGGCAACGGTTATCGATGCAAAAGGAGCGGTTTTTGCCTCTTACCGAAATAAAAATTATAATTACAAAGAAGAGATCCTTACCGACCACATAGGTTCCGATTACCTGGCTTTTGATAAAAACTGCCTTCACATCTCTATTCCCATTGAACAGGAAAATCAGCTCTTTGGTACTTTCTTGCTGAAAGTGTCAACAGAAGCCATTAACAACAAGCTGTTTATTTCTGCCGGAATCTACTTCCTGGTGCTCTTTGTGATTATGGTGGTATCCTATCTGCTGGCTCTCAGGTTACAACAGATTATTTCTGCTCCTGTTCTGGAGCTTAAAAGGCTGGCTGAACAGATAACTCATGAATCCGATTATTCCATAAGAATTCCTCAGACACATCAAAACGAGATAGGACAGCTTCAGAGAAGTCTTGATCTGATGGTAAAGCAACTTAACCAGTATGTCAGTTCATTGAAAAATGAGATTGCTGACAGGATATTATCACAGCAGGAAACGATGCAACTCAGGGCTTATTTAAATAAGATTATCGACTCACTTTCCTCCGTTATTATCGCAGTCGATCCTGATGGCCTGATAAAACAGGTAAATGCATCTGCTGTCAGTTTCCTGGAGATGGATTATGATTCCCTGATCCATTGTCCACTTAATAGTGTCCTTACAATGCTGAAGGATAAGCAGGAGCAGTTAAGAAGCTGTATGGAGAAAAGGATCCCTCAGTCGTTTCCGGTTGTATATAACAGGAGTGGGACATCGCAGCAGATATATCTCAATATCGGAATGTTTCCTCTTGCTCTGGATGAGAACCAGGGAATTGTCATCGTAATAGATGATGTGACCGAGAAAAATCGCATGGAAAGCATGATGATACAGAATGAGAAAATGATTTCACTGGGGGGACTCGCTGCTGGTATGGCCCATGAAATCAATAATCCCCTGGCTATCATAAGTCAGGGAGTACAGAACATACTTCGACATCTCTCGGACCAGAATCCAAGAAACCTTGAAACAGCATCAGAATTCAATCTGGATTTGGTTTCTGTAAATAGTTATCTGCAGAAACGAAAAGTGATACATTATCTGGAGGGAATACTTTCGGCATCAAAGCGGGCAAGCGAGATTGTCGCAAACATGCTTCAATTCAGCAGAATGAGTAACCAGTCAAAAACACCTGCCAATATCAATGAGCTTATCGATCAGACAATCGAACTGGCTCAGAATGAATATGAATTGAAGAAAAAATTTGATTTCCGACAGATAAAAATGATCAGGGAATACCAGGATGATCTGTCATCTGTTTTCTGCAATGTTACCGAAATTCAACAGGTCATTCTCAATCTGTTAAAAAATGCCGCACATGCCCTTTATGAAAAGAAAAGCGTTGATTTCATTGCACAGATTACGGTGCGCACAGTAAATGAAGGCTCATTTGTGCGAATTGAAATTGAGGACAATGGTCCGGGTATTCCGGATGAGATCCGAAACCGGGTTTTTGAGCCTTTTTTCACCACAAAAGAGGTGGGGGTGGGTACAGGTTTAGGGCTTTCTGTCTCCTTTTTCATTGTTACCAAGAATCATGGCGGCACTATTGAATTCGAATCAAGTGTCGGTGTGGGAACCAGATTTATTATCAGGCTGCCAAACAGGAGCGATAATACCTGATTTGGAAGAATCAGGCTAGTGTTCGGATATGGAGCCCCCTAACCCCCGAAGGGGGAACTAAGACCCACAATCAAGCTTCCCCAGCCACATTATGCGATCCTAAAGTCCCCCTTCGGGGATTAGATTGGCACTTTCCCTGTTAGTGCCATTTTCGGGTGACTGGAAAGAATAGATAAGCAGAAGAAAGACAGCGCAAATTATCCTGGTGTATTGATACGTGCACTCATATTTTATATAAGCTAAGGTAACTACTCAGGTATGAAACAAACAACTTATAAGAAATCGGAAACAATCGGAAAGGAATCAGAAATAATACCTGATCAGATAAGCCCTGGAAAATAAGGGAGTTCTTTTCATTTTATTTTTCGTTTAGATATTTTTCAGATTTCTTCTGATTAGATATTGTTTTGGGATTATTTCTTATTTTTTTCGATTTTGTATTATCAGATTATTTTTTGCCATCAGATTCCTGGGCAGTTACTAAACTGGTAAATTTACAGAAAATTTGGAGGTAGAAAAATGAGGAAACTGCATACGTTATTGGTGATCGTGCTTTGTGGTTGTCTTGTCAGTAATTGTGGTTGGAGTCGCATGGCAAAGGGTGGAACAATCGGGGCAGGAGTCGGAGCGGTTGTGGGAGGATTGGTGGGCCATAAAGCTGGAAACACGGCTGTGGGTGCAATTGTGGGTGCGGCTGTGGGTGGTGCAGCGGGAGCAGCGATTGGCAGGTATATGGACAAGCAGGCAGAGGAGATTCGTAAAGATCTGAGAAATGCAAAGGTGGAGCGTGTAGGGGAGGGGATAAAGATTACCTTTAATTCAGGGATACTGTTCGATGTAAATTCACATGTGCTTCGCAGTGAGGCTCGTCAGAATGTAAATGACCTTGCCAGAATTCTTCAGAAGTACGAGGATACCTACATTCTTGTGGAAGGGCATACCGATTCTACCGGTTCAGACAGATACAACAACACCTTATCTGAAAAAAGGGCATCATCGGTTTCTTATCAGTTAAAATCACAGGGAGTAAATCCAACCCGGATATCAACTTATGGATATGGGGAGAGTCAACCGGTTGCGGATAACGGTACAGTATCGGGCCGTCAGCAGAACCGGCGTGTTGAAATAGCTATTTTTGCAAATGATAAGCTTAAAAGGGCTGCCCGTAATGGCACCATTTAGGTGTTTTGGGGCTGGTAATGGGAAGATCATGGATATCAGATCACCACAAATGAGCGGACAGACCCTTTGCAGAAACAATGCTTTTTCAGGTCTTATCCGCCTTAAATCGATTTGAAATTCATGAATTCATCGTTTTTTTTCCAGATAATGTTTTCTCCTGAACTAGGGTATATGGTTAAAATTTTCTCACCTTTGAGGGTGGCCTGGAGTGCGTTACGCAGATCTTTTCCGGTTACTGGCATTCCATTTCCGGGTCTGCTGTCATCCATCTGCCCGTGGTAGGTGAGAATGCCCTCTTTTGAGTAAACCAGAAAATCCGGGGTGCAGTTCACTTTAAACTTTTTGGCTACCAGTTGAGTGGCATCAAAAAGGTAGGGAAAAGTGTAGCCAAAAGTGAGTGCATCCTCTTTCATCCGGTCGGGTCGATCTTCAGGAGAGATTTCGATATCGTTCGAATTTATCCCTACCGCTTTTATTCCATACTGCTGGAATTCTCTGATCAGTTTTACCAGCACTTCACGGATATGTTTGACGTAGCTGCTGTGGTTGCAGATAAAAGTCACCAGAATTGCTGATGCACCCAGAAGATGATCACTAAGTACCAGATTACCATCGATGTCTGGCAGGCCGAAATCTGGGAGAGAACTTCCCAGCATAATGCCTTTGTTTGTTTCCATAAGAGTTCCCCGTAAATAACATTGCAATAACCAAGTCATTATTATTAAAGCTGTTGCAAGAGTTATGCCCACGAAATACCCGAATAAAAACTTTAACCAAAGGGCTTTTTTCCGATTCGCGCAATTCGTGTTGTTCCGGTTAGATCTGGTAATAATCAGCAGTTGGAGATAACACGAATAGCCCGAATAAAAACCCGGAATTACTGGATCTTTTTTGCCGGACAGCCTGATTACTGTTGGCTGAGGGGTCCTATTTTGAGGTAAACTATAACCAGTGATATTATATTTTGATTCATTAGGCATGTTGTTTGCCTCTAAACTGTCCTAAGTTGGCTTAATCAGACCTGATTCGGGGTCATTATAAAAAGATAGAAAGGGTATCTTTTATGGGGAAAGCAATCCCTCAGCAAAACTATAGCGAGAATTCAATCATCCAGGGTTTTATCCTGGAGAGAGTCCAGCCTATTTCCGAACTGCATTCAACCGCATATATATTCAGGCATCAGAAAACCGCAGCCAAATTGCTGCATCTTTTCAATGATGATCCCAATAATCTTTTTTCCATAGCATTTCGCACTCCTGTTTATAACAGCACCGGTGTTCCTCATATACTTGAGCATTCGGTATTATGTGGCTCCAAAAAATTCCCGCTGAAAGACCCTTTTCAGGAGTTATTAAAGGGTTCATTGCAGACTTTTCTCAATGCCCTCACTTACCCCGATAAAACCGTCTACCCGGTTTCATCACAGGTGCAGAAAGATTTTTTCAATCTGGTTGATGTTTACTGCGATGCGGTTTTTAATCCTCTTCTGACAGAAAACACCTTCTATCAGGAGGGATGGCATTTCGATGTGGAAGATATAAATGGTCCTGTAGGAATAAAAGGGATTGTCTATAATGAAATGAAGGGTGTTTTTTCAAACTTTTCAAGCCACGTGGACAGAAAGACCCTTTCATCACTGTTCCCCGACACCACCTATTTCTTTGAGAGTGGTGGTGAACCCGAGCATATCACTGACTTAAGCTATCAGCAGTTTAAAGAGTTCCACTCTTCATACTATCATCCTGCAAACTCTTTTATTTTTCTTTATGGAAACATTCCATCCGAAAAAACACTTCATTTTCTTGATGATAATTATCTGTCCCATTTCTCAGAGATCCGGATAAATTCGGTGGTAAAGAAGCAACCGCTCTGGGATAGTGCCAGGGAATTGCAAATTGAGGCTCCGGCACCGAAGGAAGATGACGGGACCGCCACAGTGGCCCTGAC
Organism: Fibrobacter sp.; assembly: GCA_012519985.1. Lineage (GTDB taxonomy): Bacteria > Fibrobacterota > Chitinivibrionia > Chitinivibrionales > Chitinispirillaceae > JAAYPC01. The sequence continues at coordinate 4,347 of JAAYPC010000216.1, read as the reverse complement.
CTGGATCTTTGGTGATACTACAGATCCTTTTGTGACACTGTCCGGAAGAATCCTCACCCATTATCTTCTGGGCACAGAAAGTTCTCCTTTAAAGCGGGCGCTGGTTGATTCCGGTCTGGGTGAAGACCTGGATGACATTTCCGGATTTGACACCGATCTGATTCAGTCGGTTTTTGCTGCAGGATTGCGGAAATGTGATCCCGGTAATGCTTCAAAAATCGAAAAGCTTATTTTAGATACCCTGAAAGAGCAGGTTGAAAAGGGGCTTGACAGGGAACTGCTGGAAGGTGCATTGAGGCAAGTGGAGTTTTCTCTTCGGGAGGTTATCGGAGGGCATTTCCCATATAATTTACGCTTGGCAGAAAGATGTTACCGGTCCTGGATTTACGGTGGCGATCCATGTGCGCATCTGGCTTTTGAAAAACCTCTTTCATCCATAAAGGCACGCATGGCTGATGGAGAACCGTTTTTCTCGGAGCTTATCAGGAGTCGTTTGCTGGATAATAATCATCGGTTGCGTTCCACCATAATCGCTTCTTCTGAAATGGGAAAAAAACTTGAACAGCAGACTCAGAAGCATGCAGCCAGGTTAACAGCAGGATTCACAGACAGTGAGAAACAGAAGTATCATTCTCTGACCCGTACTCTGCTGGAACAGCAAAAAACTCCGCCATCAGAGCAGGCTCTGGCAACTCTGCCCAAACTGCTCAAATCGGATCTTCCCAGGAGTCAAAGAGAAATACCCACCGAAAAAACTTCCATAGGGGAAGTACCAGTATATAATCATCAACTGTTTACATCTGGAATCGTTTACCTGGATATCGGTTTCGATCTTCGTGCTGTTCCCCAGAATCTTCTTCCCTATCTTCCCATATATAGTGAATTGATTACCCGTTGTGGGGCTGCAGGTCATTCATTTGAGAAGATGGCTGTGAGGAGCGCTTTATCCACCGGAGGGATCGATTCTTCTGTTATCTGCAAAACCCATATAGAGCGTAATGATCTTTTCTTCCATACATTTATACAAAGCAAATCCCTGCAGCCGCGTTTCGGTGAGATGCTTGATATTATCAGTGATCTGCTGCTGTCTCCGGATCTTGAAAACAGCAAACAGATTCGTGATATACTTCTGGAAGAGCGCAATGGCTTGCATTCGTCTATAATCGGTGCAGGTCATCAGTTTGCAATTACCCATGCAGCATCATATCTGGTGCCATCCCGTTATATCGATGAGCAATTAGGAGGACTGACTCAGCTCAGGTTTCTGGATAATCTGGTGAAAACCGATTCTATTGATCAGATTATTTCTTCGATTGCACAATTGCACAAAATCATTATCAACCGTAATGGCTGTGTGCTGTCGGTGACATCTGATAATCCGTCCCAGCTCAAGGATCAGTTGCAGGATTTTATCAACAGACTTCCTGCCGCGGAACTGAGACCTCTCGTTTACAACACCGAGCAGGTTAAGCCTGCTAACATAAAGGGAATAGAGATCAGTTCAGCAGTAAATTTTGTGGTACAGGTCTGGAAAACTCCAAGAATAGAACCTGAGACTGCGGGACATCTGTTTTTGCTGTCACGACTGCTTTCAACCGGTTATCTTTGGGACAAGGTGAGAGTTGAAGGTGGAGCTTATGGTGGGATGGCCATGATGTCTATTACCAGTCCGGTCTTTTCATGTGCATCATACAGAGATCCGAATTTAAAGAGTACATTTGATCATTTTATGGGCGGGCTTAAGGAGATTGCTTCCGGAATTTCGCCATCTCTGGTTGACCAGAGTATTATAGGCACAATAGGGAAGATCGATGCTCCCAGGACTCCACACGCACAAGGCTTTGGTGAAACAATGGATCTGTTACTGGGAAATACCATAGAATTTCGCCAGAAACTCAGGGATGCAATACTGGGTGCCAATGCAGAGGTACTCAAGAGGAGTGCAGAGAAGATTCTGGAATCTTCACAAAAAGTACAGGTGGTGCTTGGCAGTGAAGCTGCATTTGATGCTGCACAATCTCAGGGCCTTTCCTTTACCAGAGAACCTCTTATAAAGTAGGAAATAAAAAAAACGGGATGTGTCACCACGCACACCCCGTTTTAATTTGGAAATTCAGGTTTTTCAGGCGGTGACATCCATATTTTCACCGCGCCCAGGTTCCGAAGTCCGCCTCTCTTGTTGAAGGTTTTCTTCGCGAACCCGCTCTTCACGCTTCTCAGAAGATACTTTTTCTTCGGCCTGCCTGCTTTTTACCTGCTCGGCATAGACCTGACCTGAATTTTCAACTCCGTTTATGGACATCTCTCACCTCCCTATGACAAGCCCTATTCAGTTTATCGGCATCTATTAGGAAAACTTTAGCTTTTTTTTAAGGAAAAGGTTTGAGCGTAAGATTCATCGGTTCTAATTAGCACTGAAGGTATAGCTGTAAGGATTAATTCTGATTGGTAACAAAATTTCACCTATGCCCCCTAAATCCCCCGATGGGGGACTTAAGAGCGTTCAAAGCAACATTTTATAAAACCCTATGGTCAAGTTCACAGTTACATTATGCGATCTTAAAGTCCCCCTTTGGGGGATTTAGGGAGCGGGAGATTTAGCGGGCTGGAGCAGCGCCCTGTGAGGCAGGATTAAAGAAAAGGGTGATTCAGAGTGCGTAATTATTAACACCCATTATCCCTAATCACCTTTGAGAAAAACTTACCAGAATCTTTAATGATTCTTTTCTGGGTTTTGAAATCTACATAAACAATTCCAAAACGTGAAGAGTACCCTTCTTCCCATTCGAAATTGTCCAGTAGTGACCAGGCAAAATACCCCTTTACATCGACACCCTTCATGATTGCTTCATGCAATGACCGGATATAGCTTCGGTAGTATTCAACACGCAGGGGATCGTGCACCATTGAATCTTCGGAAATGGTGTCTGGGTATGCCGCACCGTTTTCCATTATATATATAGGTATCTTGCCGTATTCATCAGTCACTTTCAGCAGCATGTCTTTAAAGCCTTCCGGATAGACAGTCCAACCTCTGTCGGTTTTGGGAAGATCATTCCTGGTTATTTTAGGAAGATTATTTTGAATGGTAAGCCAGTTGCTGAAATAATGGTTTATCCCAAGGTAATCGAGAGGTTGACAAATTCTTTTCAGATCATTATCGAGAATCACCGGATTGAACGGTGTAATGGAATCATTTTCCAGTGCAGGGTAACTGCCCTTGAAAATGGGGTCAAGCAAGGTACGGGGACCTGTGGTCCATGCTATATCTACTGCAGCATTATCTTCCGGGGTATCGTTTGCCGGATAGTCCATTCCCAATGCCAGAGTTATACCAAATTTGGCTTTGGGCAGAATACTTCTTCCGGCACTGGTTGCATCTCCGTGAGCCAGCAAAAGGTGGTGAATCACCTGAGTGTAGGTAGAATGATCTTTGATTCCGGGAGCATGTTTACCTGTAAGATATCCGCACAGGGCAAAGACATTTGGTTCGTTATGAGTGCTCCAGTAGCGCACCCGGTCACCCAGGGATTTGTACATCACAACGGCATACTCTGTAAACCAGTCAGCGATTCTTCTGTTAAGCCATCCACCGGCATCCTGAAGAGCCATGGGAAGATCCCAGTGAAAGAGGGTGATGAAAGGTTCGATATTGTTTTCCAGAAGTTTATCTACCAGACGGCTGTAGAAGTCGATTCCTTTGGGGTTAACAGTTCCTCTGCCATCAGGAAGAACTCTTGACCAGGAGATTGAAAACCGGTAACCCTTTAGTCCCAGAGTTTTCATCAATTCGACATCCTTTTCCCACAGGTGATAATGATCGCAGGCGATATCACCGTTGTCTGCATTCCGGATTTTGCCCGGGAGTCTGGCAAAGCGGTCCCAGATCGTTTCGGTTCTGCCATCTTCAAAAGCTGCTCCTTCGATCTGATAGGCTGCGGTTGCCGCTCCCCAGATAAAATCTGAGGGGAATGAAAGAGAGTTATTCATGATTAATCCTCGTAGGGGGAAAAGTGAATCTTGGAAGATCATCAAAATATGTAAAATATGAACACAATATAAATCAAAAAAAAAGTCTTTGGACTGTTCTAACGCTCAGTGCGTAAGAAACTGATGAGAGTTTTTTCTCTTGAGTAACATTTTACTTCAGGCTTGTAACCACTTTTCGGGCTGAACCAACAGTAAAGTTCTCCAAATCCACCTTGGTGAGGTACTTGCCTGTAATCGGCAGTGTCCTCGCAAAGGTAACTTTGTTGCAATTCGGTAGTATTTTCGCGAAGGTAACAGCCGTTTAATCGGTAGCGTCTTTTGGGTGGTTGCCTGCAATCCGTAGCGTCCTCGCGAAGG
>JAAYPC010000215.1 GCA_012519985.1 Fibrobacter sp. | reverse complement strand
ATTGCTGAGGGAGAAGGAGTTGTGCATGGGAAAAAATATGTGCTGGCCAAAGATTTTGATATTACCCTGAGACCCTGGGATAAATCGCTGGCAGGAGCAACCACCCAAAAAGATCCGGCAACAGCCTGATTCTTCATCTTTCAAAGGCAAATATCAGGCGACAATCTGTAGCCTGATATTTGTTTGTCATGAGCTAATATGAAAAGCATCTGATCTCGATCTTACGGCTGTTCACTTTCTTAACCAGATAAACGCCATTGGAAATCAATCCTTTTGTCGATAAACCAATGCCATTTCTTTTAACAATTCTTCCGTTAAGATCATAAATAATATCGTCAGCATTGATTCCTGATACCCTGCCTTTAATCGTTCTCTGATCCGGTAAAGGATAACCGATCGAGACAGGGTCAGTCGGTATAAAACGCCACTGCTGGCTGTTAGCAGAAGAGGTATTATCCGTGCCCTGCTTTACTAAACCATCCTCTTTGCTCTCAAGTACCATAGCATTCAAACGATTGACAATTTTGTAATAACCTGTTCCAACCTGCATTACCTGCCACTGCTGACTGAACCGTTTTTCAGCGATCTGACAGGAAACCGAAAAGTTCCCTGCGGTATCAAGGACCCGGTTCCCCGCAGTCGATACAACAGTGAAACATCCGTTAAAAAGATCTTCCAGTTTCCAGATCTGGCTTGCTTTATTCTGCGATGGCTGCAGGGTAACCTGTCCGGCGCTGTTTACCTCCAAAGCCTTCTGGGTAACCCGGTTTTCTATTCTGTAATATTCACCTGCGATGATTTCTTTATCAGCAGAAGCAATTCTCCAGAGCTGATTTTCTTTATAGGCAAAATTGCCAAGGACCGCTTCAGCACCAGCGCTTTTGGAACTGCCCGAGATCTCTGCTGCCTTGCCCAGGGTATTGACACTGACAAGCCGGTGATAACCATCACCACAATCGATAACATGCCACTTCTGATTAAAGCCATCATTCCAGTCATAATGAAGAATCTTTGCACCGACTTCTCTTGAGGAACCAGATACATCCAGAACTTTACCGTTAGCAACTGAGGAGATTTTGAAATGCGATGCCCCGATATTCTGAATCCGCCACAGTTGTGTATTTGCACCGGTATAGGCTTGCTGTTGAACCGAAGAGCCACTGGTTGTGGTGCCTAAAACCATTCCCGAATGCTTTGCTGTAATTGTATAGATTCCATCCGGGAAGTATCTTGCTCCTGCAGACCACTCACCAGTTTGCGCATCGATATTGTACTGGTCATGCCATTTGACCGAAAGTTTTGTACCGCTCACTTCGATTGGAAGAAGTACGATTCGTGACATGCTGTAGTTGTTAACTGACCAGCGGTCACCGGTGTAAAGGAAAGTAGTCTTATTACTGCCTTTAACGGTTACTGCAAAACCTACCTGAGATTCATAAGTGTGGGTGTTAGCGGTCGCAATCTTTCCACCCGCAGTCCATGGACCGGCTAATTTTGTTGAATAGAAATAGTGATTGTCATTGAAATCCCATCCTGTGCACCAGGACATCAGCCAGAAATAATAGCCGCCGGTTTTTATGATGGCATGCCCCTCACATTCCATATCATCACTGGCCGATCCCCGATAGATCTCCCGCACCACTTTTGTGTATGTGCTGTCAAGCTCAAAAAGACTGACATTCTGGTTTCCCTTGGTGGTACAGATAAGATAGCCTTTGCCATCATCGTCCTGATATACATTGATATCCCGGCTATCAATATCCAATGGCCTGAAATGGGAATGGAAGGTGTAATCTCCACCGATAGTATTACAGGTTGCTAATCCGACTTCAGCAATCTTATAGGCATTATGCCCCTCGTAATGCATCCACATCACAAATTGACCGGTTTTTTTGTTGTGCAGGAGTTTTGCCCGTTCTACCACTGCATCGTTATTAAGATCAGGATGGGAGGTTTTCTTGAGTATCTGATTGACGAAAGTCCAGTTTTTAAGGTCCGCTGAAGAATAAAGGTTAATACCCACAAAGGCATAATTGTTTGCACTGCGGTCCATACCCCACAGGTAGTATAGACTATCGACTTTTATGATACCACCCTCAGTAGCGGCAATCTGCTTCCCATTTGTATCCCGCCAGTCTCCGCCGGGAATGATTAAATCGGTTTGTGCAGCGGAAGTTTGCATCAATCCGGCAATCAGGCACAATAAAAGCCATCGTAACATAAAGTTCTCCATAATGGTTTTACCCCCGTTTTTTTCTTCGATATCTCTATAACAATATAATGTTTCGTTAAAGGTTCAGGGGTTGGAGGTTTAGATGTTATGGAGGTTCAAAGATTATGGACAATAGAATAACAGCCCCAAGGGGCGAGATATCCTAGCCCAGGCTGCCAGGCCTGGGTTAAAAAAAAAGTGCCCGATTCAACTATCCCTCGAGTGGCAGAATATCCTTTATCGGAAATCCTGAGCTCTGAAAAGTTTCCCACAGACTTGCTCTTCAAGAAGCACCGGTACCAGTGCGCCGGGCAAGACCGATTCCACCGGATTAGGGGCATTTGGGCCACCCAGATCGGTTCTGAGCCATCCAGGGTCCATAAGATTCATCAGCACACCAGTTCCCTTAAGATGGTTAGCCATATCGAAGACGAATTTATCCAGGGCTGCTTTTGAAGCTGCATAGGGCATAAGTTGCGGCTCATCCTTTATACCTGAAGTGACATTGACCACCCGCCCGAAGCCACGCTTGATCATCTGAGGGATGATAATATTGCAGATAGTAATAGGGGCAATCGTATTTACAAGAAAACTCTTCAGATATTCATCATGGGTTGCAGAGTAAATATCAGTACGGTAAGCAGTCATAATTGCAGCATTATTGTAGAGAATATCGATTCCGCCGGAAAGTTGCTCTGCCTTTTCAGCCATCTCTTTTACTGCTTCAGTATCACTGAGTTCTGCCTCCAATTGAATCACTTTTACATTCTTTGACAATTGCTGTGCTTCCGGTGCAGTGTGTTCTTTTTTTCGGCTGTGAACAACCAGGTTGCATCCTCTTGAAGCCAGAGCACAAGCCACCTGCAATCCTACTCCTCTTGAGGCACCGGTCACCAAAGCCCATTTATTTCTAATATCAAGCATTATCAAATCTCCTATTGTAACTGTTCAGGTATCTGATGGTGATAATATTAAATCAAAAAAAAAGAATTAATATTAAAACAATATCTAATCAGAAATAATTTGAAAAAATATCTAAACGAAGAATAAAAATGAAAAGAACTCCTTTAATTCATGACAGTGATTTTCATTTGAATATTGATGCTTCTTCTCTTTGTCTAGCAGGGTCTTTTTTTCTTTACTATCACCGGAAGAAGAGCATCCACAACCGATGAAACCGATGTATAGGAATCTATTGAATAGTATTGATACCATCCGCAGTTTCTCTGGCAGGTTTTCATCAACTGCCTACCTTCTTCTGCTTCAGATGAAGCAAGCCAGCTCATCAGGTCGGTATTTCGCAGATCCGGTCCCTTTCTCCCAAGAATATGACAGGGATAATAAAGATGGCCATCAGCAGCAATAATCACAGAACCGGACGAACATTTGTGGTTACGAAAAGCCTTGAAATATCCCTGAGGCGTATGGATCGTATTGGGATATCGTTTTCGCAGATAAAGCAGTTTTCTTTCAAGAACCTCAAGATCCGGAAAACAGTCTTCGGCATTATCCATGTGAGTTGCCGGAATGACCACAATATTTGCACCCTTCTGATAACAGATCTGCACTTTTTTATCCAGTGCATCTATGGTATCTCTGGTTACTACAGTCTGCACTGAAAGCTGACAGGGAAGAGAAGCCAGTGAAGGCAAAATATCAAACATCTCCATATTATCATGCCCCTCATCGATAGAGACATGAAGAAAATCTATATACCTGGCATATTCCTTGATAGGATAGGAGAGGATATTTTTTGCGCTGGTGGTAAAAAGAAGATAAAACTTACAGGAGCGAGCAAAATAGAGCAGTTCTGCTATATCCTGTCTTAAAAGTGGTTCTCCACCTTCGAAACTGGTCATCAGTATCGAAGAACGGGAGAGGTTTTTCAGAATCTCCTTTATCTCTTCAGTGGAAAGATCCTTAACCGGGTCCTTTTTAACGTTACAAAAACGGCACCCAAAATGACATCGGGTGGTCAGTTTGAAAGATGCATAAAAGGGATAAACTGATTTTTGCCTTATCAGATTATTGAAAAGTCCCTTAATGGTAGGAAAATAATAGGTCAAGGGTAAGATTCTCATATCCCGCTCCGGAAAAATCAGAAAATAAACACTGTGGCTGGAAGTAACAATTTAATTGTGTGGTATTAATTAAACCAAACCAATAAGGAATATCTTTGGAGGAGAAAATCGAAATCAGAAGCATGAAATTCGAAAAATGGACAAGAAATGAGACCCAGAGCAAATTTAATAAGCAAATGGGTAAATAAGAACTACTCGACGACCTCTATTCTTACTCTGGCCACACCTTTTTTTATTATCCCCAGCTCACGTGCAGCACTCTGAGAAAGATCGATTATCCTTTTTTTGGAAGAAAACGGTCCTCTGTCATTTATCCGCACTACAACCGAACGATTATTAGCCAGGCAAGTAACTTTCACTTTGGTCCCGAAAGGAAGTGTAGGGTGAGCAGCAGTTAAAAGACTGTTGCTGAAAATTTCACCATTGGCAGTTTTTCTGCCTTCGAATTTGCTGCTATAATAAGAGGCCATACCTGTTTTTTGATATGTTTCATTTGCAGTTCCATTAAATCTTGCTGCTCCTTTTTTAGTCGCTGCACTATAAGGAGCTTTTTTATTAGAAGAGCGGGTATATCGTGGTGAAAGAGAACATTCGAACAATAAAAAAATCGCTATGCAAAGGATAGCAATAATATTTTTAAGTGAATTTTTCAGAAAGCCATGCTCCCGTGATAGCTGACCGAAAATATTGCTTTCTGTAGAAAGAGCAAAGTTTCGGCCATGGCAATTAATAAAAATAGAGAACATTCAGATTTGAATCAGTGCGCCTGGAGTTTATTAATCTCTATGGTTAACTGCCCGACATGTTTGAGTTCCTCTATCACCAGTTTGTCGATTTCATCTTTACCCATGTTTTTGGGGACAAGTTCTTTCATAGAAGAATATAAAACCACAGATTCTCTTTCAAAATTCAGTGCTTTTTTAAGGATTTCAAGTTGGGTTTCGCAGGAATCGATTGCATAATCCTGATTTATATAAAGCTTGTTGTCAGCGACAGCTTTCAGATAAAGATGAACCATATTATCAGGATCATAATCTATCTGTGCGTTTGCATCTGCGGGGAGAGCGGCTCTGAGCTGCTCGAAGAGTTCCACATGGTTGCCTTCCCATGCAGCCAGTTGAGCAAACATGTTTTTTAAAAAAGGATCACTGGTTCTCTTTTGGGCTTCCTGATAAAATTCTTTTCCATTTTTCTCAATCTGAACTCCAATATCAAATACCTCAGTTGCATTAAAAATCTGTGCCATGGATTTTCCTTTTTTTAAAAGAATTACTGATTTAAGAGATAAAAATATGTTTGTTGTTTAAGAGGGGCAAATTTTTTGGGAAAGCCAGCGTGGGGGGATAAAAACGTTCCCGGCAGGGCAAGTGATATTGCCCTGAACCGAGTAGCACATTAAATCAGCTTTCCACAGGCTGCACACTGTACTGTTTTATAAACTCTTCAACCCCTTTGAAAGCATCATCATCAGGGACCTGACGAGCAGGATGCTTACAGAAATATGAGGAAGGAGCATGCAGAACGCCACCAACGCCCGCATTAAGAGCAAGTTTACAGCAACGAATTGCATCAATAGCCACACCGGCACTGTTTGGAGAATCCTCAACCGAAAGACGCAACTCCAGATTCATTGGAACATCGCCAAACAGTTTCCCCTCCATACGGATAAAGCAGATTTTCTGATCATTTTGCCAGGGTACATAGTCAGATGGTCCAACATGGATATCTCTACTGTTGAGTCTGGTTGCAGCCACCGATTGAACCGCTTCGGTTTTTGATTCCTTTTTGGATTTGAGGCGGCTTCGATTAAGCATATTAAGAAAGTCGGTGTTGCCACCGGTATTAAGCTGATAGGTTCTTTCAAGCTTAACCCCACGTTTTTTGAACAGATCGGTAAGGGTACGATGAGTAATAGTAGCTCCAAGTTGAGCTTTGATATCATCACCGATAATCGGCAGATTTCTTTCCTGAAATTTCATAGCCCATTGAGGATTACTGGCAATAAAAACCGGCATATTATTAATGAAAGCCAGACCTGCATCCAGTGCACACTGTGCATAGAACCGGGTAGCCTCCTCAGAACCCACAGGCAGGTAGTTAAGAAGAATTTCTGCACCGCTGTCTTTTAGAATCTGAACAATCTGCTCAAGTTCCGGCTGTTTTTCCGAACTTACTTCAAATCTGACATCAGCATCATAATCCTGCATGTGTTCTGAGACTCCATCCAGCACTTTACCCATCTGTACCTTTACACCCGATGGAGGCATCTCGGGACAGAACACTGTGGTGCAGTTCGGAAGTGAAAAGATAGCCTGGTTAACATCTAAACCCACTTTTCTTTTATCGATATCAAACGCAGCTACAACTTCGATATCAGAAGGACAATACCCACCGATATCCCAATGCATAAGACCAATAGCCTGGTGTGGGGGTTTAGTTCTGTAATACTCGATACCCTGCAAAAGAGAGCTAGCACAGTTACCCACACCAACAATAGCAATTTTAATTCTGTCCATAAACAGAAGCCTCCCAGAAAATCAATTTGTTTTAATATTCTACGGATACGAAGGTTAAAACGGATAACTTTCTTCCTAGAACAGATGGAGAAAATAGTAATTGGAAATGGGAATAATTACCGTTTTTAATCGGCCGGTCTCCGTAGTGACTAGACCGCTAAAATGTTTGCAATGATTATGCCAAGAGGAAAAACTACCCGTTTAAAACGGGTAGGGATTGTTCAGTTTAATGACTCCACTTTCATTGGCGAACCAGAGGTTACCACCTCCATCTTTGTATAATTTTTGGATCTGTGCAGCAGGAATCCCAAGCTGCTTGGAATCGGTATTCCATTCATCACCATTGAATTTGATAAGTCCGGTTTCGGTACCAAACCAGATTCTGCTCTGACTATCTACCATGATGGTTTTGATGCCTTCCTGAATCTCCAAATAGGTTTTCCATACCCCATTTTCGAAGCTATTGACATCTTTTTCACCAACCGCTGCCCAGATAGTACCCTTGCGAGCATCCACCGCCAAAGCCTTTACATCATTCCAGCTCAGTTTACCTTTTTTCATGTCATAAACTGTCCAACTGCCATTATCATTGACACTGATACCCCTGTTGGTACCAAACCAGACTGCACCCTTATTGTCGATAACCAGAGCCTGAACCTTTTCACTTACCAGACCTTCAATCTTTTTCCAGGATCCATTCTGAAATACCGCAGCTCCATTCTCAGTTCCTACATAAACTTTTCCGTCTTTTGAAGCTGCAATATCGTTAACCGAATTATCCGGAAGCCCCTCTTCGGTAGTATAAGAAGTGAACTGATTACCGCTTCTGACAGCAACCCCGTTTTTACCACCGATCCAAACTTTTCCACTGGCATCGATAGTCATACAGGTCACATCAGAACTTGGGATCTTGCCCATCTGAGGATACTTCTGCTGACCCACTTTATTTAAAGCTGTAGAATAGACACTTTCCTGAGTGGCATACCATAGAGCATCTTTGGCTACAGCAAAGGCCACAACTGGAGCACCTGCAGAATACATCTTCCATTCCGGTGGTTTCTCATGAATGGTTTCCTGTGCCTTCACATTTTCATCGTCTTCCTGGGCCACAACCACCGTACTCAGGCAAAGGGCAAACATTAGAAATTGTTTCAGCATAACTCCTCCTCTATGGCTGCATACTGAAAAAACAAAGGGTAATAACTGCAAATAATTAAAGACTCAGTTTTTAAAAATAAGAGAAGAACACCAAAGCGGGCAACATTTCCATCCTGCGACCGAGCTCATGGAGTCTTAACGTTAATCGAATCGCTTGCAGAAACAACCGGTATCTCTGGTTTAGCATAGTAAATGTTCTTTAATCCCGGATTTCTGGCCAGATTCTGGTAAGTCCAGTAATTTCCAAGAACCTTTTTAACATAATTTCTGGTTTCCGAAAAAAGCAGATCCTCTACAAAAAGATCAAACTCCTCATGTTTATTACGTTCATACCATTTTTTGGCATTATGCGGCCCACCATTATAGCTGGCCAGCACTAGTACCAGATTCTCGTTGAACTGATCCAGCAGCTCTCTTAGATAGTAAACTCCATAACGAATATTAAAGCCAGGCCTGGTCAGAGAATCCACAAAAAAATCTTCCTTCAATTGCTGGGCGATATACTTGCCGGTATATGGCATAATCTGCATCAAACCTACTGCTCCCACCGGAGAGAGAATAACCGGATTGAAAATGCTCTCCTGGCGAATAACTGAGCTTATGAGAAACGGATCGACATTGTAAACAGATCCGTGATTGCGGATCATATCATCATAAAAAGAGGGATAAAGAAGTGAATAAACAGCCAGAGGTATCCTGCAATGCTCCTGTAAAGGGATACGCCAGATCAGCCTTCTGGCAACCCGAAATGCCTGAGTAAAGGCTCCGACAGATTTGTATAAGGAAGCCAGACGGAATTGCAGTGTGAGATTTCCGGGAAATGAACTCTCAAAAGATTCCAGAAAATATTCAGCTACTGAACTCATACCTACAGAGGCCAGAATAAACCCTCTTTTAAGGTCTGCGGAATCGGCAGGGCTCAGCTCTTTTCCCGGGTATGCTGGTTTAATTGAATCCAGCCAATTCAATGCAGATAAAACATCATAACTGGTATCACTATAAGCCTGAATACTATCCCCCAGCAAATGCAACATCTGATTTGATCTGTGTGCATAGTAATCATAAGGAACAAGCTGGATAATCTGTCTGAAAAGATTCTTTGCAGATAAAATACTTCCCCTGGAAAAGAGGCATTTTGCTTTCCAGAAATCGGCAGCATGACAAAACGATGATCCCGGATATTGCCTCTTAAATTTATTGAGAATGTTTATGGCCGAATCATACTTTTCCATTCTGTAATAGGCAAGTGCTTGCCGCAGATAAGCCTCCTCCCTGTAGTCATTTTTCCCCCTGGAAGAATAAATCTGCTGATAAAGCTTTGCTGCACCTGCAAAATCTTTTTTCTCCTCTCTTGTCCAGGCCCTGAGCCAGATAACCTCATGAGCTTTTTTGTGGGAAGGATAAAGCTCAACCAGTTTACTATACCACCGATCCGCCTCGGCTGATTTGCCCAGTTTTCTGTAGCCCCTGGCCATATAGAGAATCAGATCAGCCGATGTTCCATATCTGGTCTCATAGCTTTTAAACAGGTTCAACGCCTGATTGGTTTTACCCTGATTATAGAGAATCTGCGCCTCCAGATACAACGCCTTGCTTTGGGAAACCGATTTGAATTCCGGCTTTTTCTTTGCTTTCTGCAAAAGGGAAATGGCGGTTTCATTTTTTTTGCATGAAAAGGAAATTCTGGACAGGTAAAAAAGGTTTGCAGCACTTAGGGAATCTACACCCTCAGAAGAGATGATAGAAAGAACCTCTGCACATCCGGGAGTACCCTGGGAATCGGATTTCTGGGCACTCTCCAGAAGAGAATCGATAAGCTTCCATTCCCCTTTTTTTACCAGTGAATCGTAACGATCCTCTTTCAAGGTTTTTTTTGACTGAAGATCATACCAGGCAACATAATCTGAATACCAGGCTTTTTTTTTCAAATCAGAAGAGTCGACTTGCTCAAGCTGGCTGATTTTGGAGAAAATCTGATTGCGATATTTTTTGGGAAGATTATGCTTTAGAGCTGCATTATAAGCAAACAGCACATTCTGCTTTTGATCGGAGTCAAGCTGCAGATCCCCGATCTGTTCGTAACAAACCGGTGCCAGAACACTGCACTTCTGTGCTACATATTTGAACAGAAAAAGTGATTTATCAAGATTTTTAAGGTTGCGGTGTATACAGGCCAGTTTAAAATAATGATAGACCGTATCACTGACCAGGGAATCAGCAAGCACCTCCTGTAAAGCAGTCTGGTATGCTCCACTTCTAAGTGCATCGGTTCCTGACCAGTTAATTGGATAAAGATAAGACAGGGAATTAACAGATCCGAATGCGGACGAGAAAATCCACAGAAAAGAGATAGCCAAACTGTTTTTGAAATATTTCATCAGGATGTAGACTCGTTCCTTGATCGTCAAAGCTGTCCGGGCAACCCTTGTGGTTGCCCTTAACCCTTGTGGTTGCCCTTAACCCTTGTGGTTGCCCTTAACCCTTGTGGTTGCCCTTGATCCTCGTGGTTGCCCTTAAATGAAAATTGGTAATTGGGAGGATTTTTTTCAACCATTATCCTCAAAGAATCAGTCCAGACTGGCCTTTTGGCGGCGTAATTCCTTCTGCACCTCACTCACATCCACAGAACGAACGTCAATCTGGTTCAGGGCACAGATAGCGGCACAAACCCCCGCTCCCTGCCCCGTAGCCATAGCAGCAGGCATTATCCGGTATGAGGAATGTGCTTCGTGAGTCCCCGAAATACAGCGGCCGGCAGTAAGCAAATGATCACAGTTAAGGGGAATAAGCGAACGCATTGGGATATCATAAGATTCACCCGGAGGAAGTCTCTCGATACGGGTACCCTTTCCTTTAGGATTATGAATGTCCAGAGAATAAGCACAACGGGCTATCACATCCGGAAATTTCCTGGCCTCCAGAACATCGGTACCAGTTAGTATATACTCTCCCAATATTCTTCTTCCCTCACGGATACCGACCTGAACACCAGTCTGTACCATATAGGAGTTTTCGAATCCAGGTACATAATTTTTCAAAAATTCTGAGACCTGATCTGCCTGATGCCTGCTTTCCCATTCAGCACTGGTCAGATCGAAAACATCGATCGCTAACTTATTCAATACCCTGGTACTATTAACACTGACCTCTTCGGAATGAGGAGTGGCAAACATAAGCAAATCCTCACGAGGTAACTTCAACCTGCCTTCATCAGTGGCTTTTTCGATGAGACTCCACAGCCCGAAAACTCCATACCACTGCTCCGGATGTCTCTTGATATATTCCATAAAAGCAGGCCTTTGAAAACCCACCATTCTGAAATACAGGGTCATGGGTTGAGTCAAACCATCATGAACCCGTCCAATCTCAAATGGAGCACCCGCTAATGCCGCCACATCCCCATCGCCAGTACAATCCACCACACAATAAGCCTGAACGGCAATGGGACCTGATTTGGAATGAAAAAACACAGTTGAAATGTTGTCTACTTTTTCGAGACCAAAGGCAAAGGAGTGTAATAACACATCCACCCCCGCCTCATCAAGCATCTTCATCACTGTAATTTTGAGTTTTTCAGGATCAAATGGAACCACATAGCCGGTCTCCAGCGAAGGAGGCACTGCACCTCCGCACTCAATAAGATTCTCAACTATTTCCATCAGAACACCGGCAATTACCCTTTGTCCTTCCCCATGATCGGTAGGATATAAAGTAGTTTGCCCGGAACGCCTGAAACGCCCCTCCTGAGTGTGAGCCGACATCAGGGGCATCACCAGAGCAACGGTTGCCGCGCCCCCGGGATACCCATAACGTTCTGCCAGAACCACATTAGCCCCAGCCCTGGCAGCCCCCAGTGCTGCACCGATTCCCGCAGGACCAGCTCCCACCACCAAAACATCAGTTTTGGCAGCAAGCAGAGCCTCGGAAGAAAAAGAAATTTTATGCTCAGTTTCAGGTCTGCTTAAAGGAGGCATTAGTCACTCTCAATCTCAGGCAGCTTTACTGCCCCGGTTGAAATCCATTTTTCTTTTTATAAGGTCTATCAGAATAGTGTTATTCTGCAAAGCTCTTTTCTGTAAAACTGGAATCACCGTTTTTATCTGTTCCTGAATCGCTTTGCGCTGATCCCAGGCCCGGTCTATGTATGCCATCAATCGCCCTTCATTAACCAGATGAATCGGAGGCATCTCCATGTGCATATCCTCCAGAAATCCAACCACTTTAGGCGAATAAGGCAAAGCCACAAAAGGAATACCCTGAATTGCCGCGAATAGAAGAAAATGAAGCCTCATTCCTACCGCGAATTCCATTCTGCTAAGAATCGTCAGCAATTGGCCGGAAGTATAATTTTCTTTTAAAACGGAAGCCCTCTGAGGGCGCAGCATCTGGGAGATCACCGCATGAGAGTGCTGAAAATCAAATGCCCTGGGTTCCATGGGAATAAAGATCACATCTGCATCAAAGCGCTCTATGATAAAATCTGCGGCATTAGCCAACAACCTGTGATAGTGCTCCTCGCGAATATCGGGTGCAGCTACCCCGGTTTCACGTACCGACAAACCGATCAGTTTTTTCTTCCCGGTAAGCCCCTCCCGTTTTAACTGAGCGTGCTCGACCGGCTCAGACTCTAAAAGCACCGCAGGATCGGCGGTTACCAATATATCACGCTGTACCCCAGATTCTTCCAATATCTGCCTGGTACGACGATCCCTCACAGTTAATGTATTGACCGAATTTAGCACCGATTTAACATAATCCTGAACCGGTGGCTCCTTCAGCGGCCCAGCACCTACCGCATAAACCATCACCGGTACACCATTCTGAAGCGCAATTTCCGCTTCCCGAAGATATAACCTGGCATGAGCATCATAAAGAATCCCCCCTCCCCCAATAACCAGCACATCCAAACGGGT
Organism: Fibrobacter sp.; assembly: GCA_012519985.1. GTDB lineage: Bacteria > Fibrobacterota > Chitinivibrionia > Chitinivibrionales > Chitinispirillaceae > JAAYPC01. Next base: position 601 of record JAAYPC010000215.1, on the reverse strand, counting down.
CACCTCCGGTACCACCTCCAGACGAGCCAGTGTTCGCACCTGTACCGCCCGCTCCACCTGGTGACGACTCAAGGTGTCTTCACAGTTTCGGGTAAAAACCGTTATCTCTGCATCTATCGAATTCCTTAGCTGCACTATTATGCTTTTTAGAATCGCCTCATCACCCAGGTTTAAACCACCATAAGATCCGGATATTCCTACCTTTACAGTACCATGCCCGGCCATATCCCCCTCCCGCCCTCTGCCAAGGCAGGGTGCCTTAAAACTTGTGCAAACTGCCTTTTTCAAAGAAGTAAAGTTGCAAGAGCCATGCCAGAGGGTGGCATACAAGTAACTAATAAGGAACTGATGGCAAAAATCACGTAACAAGGAATAATATCAAATAGGAAAGAATATCAAAACAATATCCAATCAGAAGTAATCTGAAAGAAAATATCTAAACGAAGAATCGGAGGTAAAAAGATCCTTATTTGGGCTGTTTGCCATCTGCTGTCCTGTTATTGCCGGGAAATTAAAAAAAATATTTTTCCTGATTAGGTAACAGATATTGCTTGTACAATATTACCTCTTCCTCTTGTTTCCGTTACCAGTTACTATTTTT
>JAAYPC010000214.1 GCA_012519985.1 Fibrobacter sp. | reverse complement strand
TAAAAACTATGATGAATTGGTTTATATTTTGAGAGAGGTAATCAAGAAGACTTGTGGATTAGAAATCGTTCAGCAATTAATAAACCGGATATTTGAGATCTACCGGTTACCCCAAAATTCCATAACGGTTACGGGTATTGAAGATTTAATGGAGGTTAAGAATATGCTTGAAACTAAGACAAAAATCTGGGAAAAGGAGATTCTGGAAAAAGGTCGGAAAGAAGGTAGAGAAGAGGGCAAAGCAGAAGGCATAGTGGAGGGCTTTGAAAAAGGAATTAAAAAGGGCATTGAAAAGGGGATTAAGCAGGGAATTGATATGGGGTTAGAAAAAACTGCCATTAATATGATAAAAATCGGCGAAACTGATTCGAAAATAGGCCTTTGTACCGGATTGTCGATTGAGCAGATAGAACAGTTGCGCATTCGTATTCAGAAAGAAAATCGATAGTAATGTACTAATTTAAAGAGGTTTTAAACTCTTCTATATCTATAATCAGAAAAAGCTTTTTTTCTTATCTCCTCTTGTAAATACTGCCACTTATATCTATTTTCTCTTTAACCATGAAGCAAAAACATAACAACTGGTTTATGCGCATTTTCAGCTACCCTGCTGTTATTAAAGACCTTCTGATGTCGTTTGTTCACGAAGATTTTGTTAAGGACCTGGAATTCGATTCCCTGAAAAGGCTCAACCCTGATTTTTTTCCAGCTTCGGGAAAATCTCGCCATGCCGATGTTATCTATGAGGTTACCTCTCACGGCCAAACTTCATATATCTATCTTTTCATAGAGTTTCAATCTACAGTTGATCGGTTCATGTCATTACGAATGGCCAGGTATGTGCTTGAATTCTATGATGAACTGCGAAGATGTGGTAAACAGAAATTATTAAATCCCTGTTTTGCTATTCTTCTATACAGTGGTGAACTGATATGGAATGCTCCAGAAAAACTAAGTGATCTTCTGCTTGAATCATCGATACCAAAGGAATTTCTGCCAGAATTCAGATACTACAAAATCGCAATAAACGAAATTTCAAAACGTGATCTATTAAGACTACGCAATGCCGTATCAGCAGTTTTTTATATTGAAAACAGCAACCCCTCCGAAATCAATAAAAACTATGATGAGCTGGTTTATATTTTGAGAGAGGTAATTGAGAAGACTTGTGGAGTAGAAATAATTCAACAAATAATGAATCGGATATTTGAGATCTATCAGTTACCTCAAAATTCTAAAACGATTACGAGTATCGAAGATATAATGGAGGTTAAGAATATGCTTGAGACCAAGACAAAAATTTGGGAAAAGGAGATTCTGGAGAAAGGAATTAAAAAGGGTAAAGAAGAAGGTAAAGCGGAAGGCTTTGAAAAAGGAATTAAAAAGGGCATTGAAAATACTGCCATTAATATGATTAAAATTGGTGAAACTGATTCGAAAATAGCTCTTTGTACCGGATTGTCGGTTGAGCAAATTGTGGAGTTGCGTACTCGTATCCAGAAAGAAAATAGATAGTAAGTACTAATTTAAAGAGTTTTTTAAACTCTCCTTCTGAAATCAATAAAACCTGGGATGAACTGGTTTATATTTTTTGTCGATTGAGCAGATCGAGAAGTTGCGCGATCGTGTCCAGAACGAAAACCGGTATTAATAAGAGGTAGTCGCTGAACCGGTCGCATAGGAAATCACCAAGGACATTTGAACTCTTATATTTTCCCTGGCACGTAGATAATCTCTGAGCTGTATGATCCTTTAAAACAAACTAAAAGCGGCGAACTAAAAGATGGCAATTGGATAATTTCGCCTGATTCAAGTCTGGTACTCGGAAGCACTGTTCTCCCATCAAGTGTAATCAAAATAAAACTAAGATCTAACGAAGTAGGATTACGTAACAACCACCCTGATCTGAATGAAGAAATATAAGGATGGCGTCTAAGGACAGAATTGTTTTGACTCTGATAAGCAGATGTTGTGCTCAAAGTCAAAGTATTTCCTGCTACTGGTTTTACTTTAGATTCTACTTCAGAAGCTTCCATTTTCAGGGAAAGCGTATATGGCGGTGTAAAAACAGTACCCTGATTCATATTGATATTCTTGGCAGTTCCCATATTTCCCACCGATTTAAAAGCGGGCTTTGGATTACCGTCAAACACTTCAATTGCCTTTCCACCGTTGTTAAACAGGTTATTTTCGATAAGCATCTGAATATCAACTCCAGGGCCACAGGCATAAGAAGCGTTTTTTGAAGTGTACAGATTATTGACTACATGCACTTTCCCGGAACGGCCACGAGGTTGACGCTGATCGACCCGGTCTGCCCACCAGCAATAGGCATAGGTGATATTAAGCTTGCCCTTGTCGCCTTCCACATTATCTGCACTGCTGATAAGATTGGAAAACCGATGCTCCTTGTCATAACTGTACCAGAATTTACACCAGGTTACTGTAACAAAATCAGCACCCTTCGTAATATCACAGTTGCCATCCTGCCCGTCTGATATATCAAGATGATCAAGCCACACATGATGTGCATTGTTGAGGATACCAACAGCATCGTCTCCATCTTTACACTCTTCATAAGAATTGCATCTGTTACCCTGAACAGCAAAATTCCGTAGAATCACATTACTTACTTTGGATATTACCACACTTCCTTTAATCAGTACCCCAGGCTCTTTTCCAATGATGGTCTTGTCGGATGAAACAGTCAGTTTCCCGGTGTAGATGCCCTTTTCTATTAAAATCACTTTTTTACCGGAAGATTTTGCTTCTGCCTGAAGTTGTGACATATTGTTTACTGTTACTTCGGTGCCTCCGGAACCGCCAGTAGTACCACCTGCCTGTGAGGCCCACCCTTCGGGTTGGTCGTAAATCGAAAAGCATAATGCGTGTGATACAAACGCTATAATAATTACTGATACTTTAACCCGGCTATTCATATATCTTCCTTTTTTATGGGAAAAGTGAATCTCTTATTGCTTACCTTGAAAAGATGACCTCTCTTTTTTATTGTACTCTATTAAGTAACATATTTTGCTTGTTACCTTTTGCATTGGTAACCACCAATACCCCAATCATTCTTGATGGAAGTAGCTTTTTCAAGCCTATTTGCGCTGGTCCTGCATAGGTTTTATGGAATAGCCTCTGTCCGGAAAGAGAAAAGATCGAAACAGTCTGAAGCTCTTTTTCAGATGAATGCAGGTGAAGAAATCCGTTTTTCAGTTGAAAATTTGGTGTATCTTTTTTGTGAATGCTGCCAGCCATCTTTTTATTTCCAACCATTGATGATGGCAGGCGGCAGGCAATACCGCGTCCGGCAGTACTCATATAGACAACACCGAAGGTGTTCATGTCTCCAATCACAAATTCTCCATTGGCTAATCCTCCATATTCGTGAGCATCATCATTGATACGTACCCAGTTGGCACCTTCATCAACTGACTGAAATACTCCGGTCTTACCTCCAACTGTACCGAAAATATAAACTGCCGGAAAAGATTTTCCCTGTGCGGCCTTGCCAAAACCTACTGCTTCGCAATAGGTAATTCCATCAATTATAGTAAATGTAGCTGCTCCATCTTTGGAACGGGCAAGTCCGTTTTTTCCAAGGGGAACCCAGAGATCCCCTGTTTTTCCAGGAGGCAACCGGAATTTTCGAAAATCACTTACACCTGCAGTACCTGCTTTTGTGAATGTGATCCCCTTGTCGGTGCTCTTGTAAAAAACGCCTTCACTTTTCAGGAATGCATAGAAAACATCTTCATCTTCAGGATCTCCCACTACGTATGCCCCATCGATACCACTGACTTCTGTCCAGGCACTGTTTGCGTAGCGTTGTACCGGATAGTTTCCAGCCACCTCGTTTCCATTGCTTGTCTTATATGAAGGAACCCAGAGAGTTACTGCTCCATCAGCGGAAATGGCAACGCATTCACCCTTGGTATATTGAGAAGAAAGATCTTCATAGGTTGCAACAGTCCATGTCTTTCCTGTATCACTGCTAAACTGAACAGGTGAAATCGGTACATCAGTGTGTCCGGTCGGATTTGCACTGCGGGCATCTGTTGCCTTGACAAGTTTACCGGCTTTGTAGGCAAATGCCAGAGCACGGGTGGTTCCAAGGTTTACCGGCATTCCACTGACATCGGTTTCATGTCGTTTATTTGGATATCTGGTGACATCATCATGGCGAAATCCATCATAATCACCAATCACCGAAATCAGAGGTCCTCCAGGTATGCTGATCACCTCCAGGGGAACCGTTTCTTCGATACCATGAGACAGTACTTTCCAGACAGTACTTTGCTGAAGGGCTGGTGATTGAGTCGAATCAATACTAAATGCGGTTATGTCATCGGTGGCAAATATCCCATTTCCTGAATTTACTAATACACGCTTTGGATCAAAAGGGTCCATCACTGCGCAACTGGTCCAGTGAATAGAGCTTTCGTACATCCATCCGATTCCGTTTTCATTCATTTGTTTTTCGCTGGGATAAATACCGCCATCCATCCAGTAATACTGGAATGAGGGCACCCAGTTCTCTCCGCCATCATTACTGTAATAGATATTGCTTCCCCATACATCTTTCCATTTTGCTGTTGAGGAATTATACCAGAATTGCGGTCCGCGATAGCCTATAGTGGAAGCAACCAGTTGAAGAGGGTTTGATGGGTTAATGGAAATACCACTGAAACAGGCAACATAAGTGGAATCGGCATCGTAATTGTCATCACCTGGATCGATAAAATTTTCCGGTGAAACATCGGACCACTTTCCTGAGGCTACTTCGTATTTGAAAATTGCACCTCTGTTAAACCAGTCATTAATCGGTCCCCAGCCTTCATCCCAGGCCATTGTATGAGGTCCGGCACCATCACCAAAAGTAATGTACAGGAGTGATCCATCAGGGGTGATCGCGATACGTTGCGGCATGAGAGGGGGGGCATAGCCTCCTTTGGTTTTTGGATTTGGTCTGTCAGGAATAACAGCCCAACTGTTACCCCCATCAGTTGATCGAAAAACATTATTCTTAGAACGAAGAAAACCTGCATACAAAGTATCAGAACTGCCTGGAGAGAAAGTTACGAATGAAAACCCGGAACCATTCCATGTGGTGTCGAATTCGGCTGCTTCTGTAAAACCATCGACATGCTGCCAGGTTTTGCCATTGTCGTTTGATTTAAAGAGTCCCTTGCTTTTTGATCCATAGAACATGATATCTGGGTTATTGGGGTCAATTGCCAAAGCTTCACCATTGCCGCGTCCCATGCCATTACCATGGGCATAAAACTTTTTGACAGGTGTTCCTTTTACTCCTGAAGTATCCCAGGTGTAATTAACCGACCAGGTCTTACCACGATCCTCAGAGCGGAGAAACGCACTGCGCCCTTCGTTCCAATAAGTAGTCCCAGCTACCATATACACTTTGTTTTTATTTTTTGGATCTACAGCGATGGCTTCAATGCCCAGCAGTCCTCTTTCAGATGCATCTACCCAATCCATCAAGGAGATCCAGCTTTTTGATGTCTGATCCCAGCGATAAGCCCCACCCACATCGGTTCGGGCATAAAAGAGGTTTTGCTCCAGGGGTGAAGCCACAATGGAAGAGACAAATCCACCCCCTCCGATCATTACTGTGCTCCAGGAAAAAGACTCTGAAGCGTACACAGAAGTCATTAGAAACAAATGTGTTGCAAGAATAATCAGATGTTTTCTATACATAGCTGTTTCCTTGATGGAGAGTATAATTGATTAAGATATAAACGTTTAGTGGTAAAAACCAGAAAATTATCTTATGATTAAATGCAAAGGCTTGCCTTAGTTTTCCAAATGAAGCATTAGCCATGGAAATAAAATATTGATGTTGATAAAACTCTTTCGGGATTTAAATTTAGCATGATACACCAGATAGATGTAAAATCAGTTCATAATACAGGAATACCTTCGGTTCTGATAAACAATATAAATAAGCTATAATCTTTTCTTTCAGCCGGAAGACATTTTCGGATTGCGGAAATAAGATTGAATACTTATTTTAAATTGATTCAAAAAAAGTATAGTAATCAAATCCGC
>JAAYPC010000213.1 GCA_012519985.1 Fibrobacter sp. | reverse complement strand
TCCTAATCCCCCGATAAGAGAGATTTAGGCAGCAAAGACCCAGAGGATTATTGGCCTTTCTTCTTCGCAGCTTTCTCCGCTTCCAGCAGCTTCTCCCGCAACGCAGTCAAAATCTCATTACCCGGATTGTGCCCCAGCCCCTTGATTATCCATTGTCTGGCTTTGACAAACTCCTCCAGCTCAATATAAAGATTCACCAGGTTGGCGTAAGTTTCCGGAATATCATGTTTCTTTTCTACAGCTTTAAAGTAAGCCTTTTCCGCATTATCTATATCTCCCCTTGCACCATACAAGGCACCAAGATTATTCCAGGCCTGGCTGTGATATTTCTCTTTTGCCACGATTCTCAGGTAGATTTTCTCTGCAGCAGAATCTTTACCCTCATTCTGCAGATCCACTGCCATGTTATACCATATATCAGTGGAATCCAGAACAGTTATGGAATCTCGACCCTTTGAATTAACAGAATTATATTTTGATTCAATATCTTTATTTTTAATAGAAGGATCAATCTGCCGGGCTCTTGTATAATGTTTCCATGCATTTTCAATATCATTCAGGTTATAAAAGGCAACAGCCAGATTGTATTGTACGATTGCGCTGTTGGTCTCCATTCCTGACAATTGCATATACCACTGACGTGCAGAATCCCATTTTTTCAAGGCAAAAGCAGCATTACCGGCAAGACGACAGCAGTCAGCTCTATCTTTACCTTTAGCATTGATCAGGAGTTTTTCTGTAATGTTCAAGGCTTCTGCATATTGACCGGCATTATAAGCCACCAGGGCGATATTGTATTTGGAAGCAAAACTGGTATCTGTAGATGATTTTAAATAAGTCAGTGCCTGCTGATAATTGCCTTTTCTGAATGCCAGTTGGGCCTGAATCGAATTGATTGTCTTTTCATAATGCTTTTCTTTAGGTATCTTGGCCAGATAAGCTTCTGTTTTCTCACTGTTTGCTTTTGCAGCATAGACAGAGGCAAGAAGAAGCCAGTCATCGGTGTCCTGATCCTTCAGATTTTCAAATATGGAGATCGCTTTAGCAGTATCACCGTTCCAAAGAGCCATCTCCCCGTTTACCCTTTTGGTACAGGATGATTGAGCAAACTCCTGCTGAAGCAGTTTTGCCATCTGTTCTGCTCTCTGACGATCCTTTTTCTTGCGGGCGATCAGGAAAATATTGTAAGCAGCCAATTCCCGTTTACCTGAAGACAAGGCCTGATTATAAGCATTGAGAGCATCAGTGTATTGCTCGAGTCCGGCATAAGCGTTCCCAATATTGATCTGCAGTTCCTTATCATCGCTTTTAAGCATTGCAGCTTTTTTGTAGTGTTCCAGGGCACCACTATAGTTTCCATCCTTTTCCAGTGATAATCCCATGTTTATCCATATAGTGGGATTGGAAGGATCGTTCTTAAGATTTTTTTCCCACATTATACGGGCTTCTTTAACATTGCCCTGACGGTTCAATACAAAGGCTAAAAGACCCTGAGCCGCCACGTTGGATTTACTCTTAAGGCTAAGCTCAAAACTTTTCCTGGCTTTTTCCAGATCATTTAACTCCAGATAGGAATACCCTATCTGGTAATGCAACCTCCATGGATTCTGTTTCCATTTAGGAAGCAGGCCGTTTAATGCTTCTGCAGCTTTGGTATAATAACCGGCCAGCAGATACAATTCAGCCAGTTCGTATTCTGTGTGTGGTTCCAGATAGAGTTTCTTTGATGCAGTCTCCAGGGCATGAATCGCCTTATCCAACTGGTGATCTTCTTTGTAAAACAGGGCAAGATGCCGGAAAATCCGCTCATCCCTGTCTTCCTCTTTTATTGCACTGAGCGTCTGAATAGCTTTGTCAATTGATTTCTGATGATAATAGATCAAAGAAAGCTGAAAGCTGAGCTCCAGGCAGGAGTCTTTCTCCTGGCATGAAGCCAACTTGTGCTGAGTATCTTTTATGACTGCATCCAGATCCTCCCCTTTTTTGCTGGACAATGCAAGATTAAGCTGTGCACTGCGAAGTTCCGGATTGATTTTCAGAGCCTTTCTAAACTGTTCCACGGCACTCTTGTCATCTTTTTTGTAATGGAAAATCACTCCCAGAAGATCATGAAACTCTGCACGGGAATCCATCTCCAAAGCCTGTTTAATGAGACGTTCCGCCAGATCCAGTTGGTTTAGTTTTCTGGCATTCATGGCCCTCAAATACAAAAGAGAGGGATCCTGAATCGAATCATCCAGACCATCCCAGGTCTTCTCAGCCATCTCAAAATTCTTTGAATGAAAATAGATCTGTCCCAGATTGTATCGGATTATCGGGTCATCAGGATAGTATTTTGCCCCATTTTCGAAATATTTCTGAGCCGAAGTCAAATCTCCGCTGTTTTTAGCCGCTATCCCTGCAAGAATCCAGGAATCGGCAGAATGGGAGATTTTTAAAGAAAAGTATCTGGAGAGTACCGAAAGAGCTTCTCTGTCTTTGCCATTATCAACAAGAACAGTAGCCAGATCCACCATCACCGATGGATCTGCTCCCTTACTTACAGCCCTGGTAAGATAATCCGCAGCCTTCTGATAATTTCTCCTCACACCCTCTATCTTACCCAGTAAAGTAAGTGCTTCATGCTTATCCAGCTTTTTTTTAAGGATAGTAATAGCTTCAGAAGTATCTCCGATGCTAATGAGTCCATGTGCCAGAAAATTCCAGGCATCATGGTTCTCAGGATTAATCCTGTATGCTTTCTTCAGACTTTCCATTCCCTTCTGTTTTGAGCCCAGCTCCAGATTAATCATCCCCAATCTGGCATGGGCCTCAACTAACTTGTCGTCGGCTCTTAAAGCCCTCTCCATGAGTCTGCGGGCGGGTTCTAGCTGACGTTCATGAAGATAAATCAGCCCCAAATTATAAGAAGCCAGCGCATATTGCGGATCTTTAGCCGCCAGCCCCTCCCAGATACTCTGAGCTTCTGAGATGTGGCCCCTTCTGAAATAAACCACTCCCCGGTTATTTATGGCATCACTGTATTCAGGAAATTTGGACAAAGCCTGATCAAAAAGACTCAATGCTTTATCATATTCCTTTTTTTCCAGCGCCTTAATTCCTTCCAGATTCAGTTCGTAAGCAGCACTAACCGCTTTGGTAATAGCAGATGGAAGTGCATTTTCATCGGAAAGATCCAGTTCAAACTCCAGCATCGAAGCTTCTGCACCCATAAACAGTGAGATGAAAAAAACTAACCAGTATTTTGTTTGTTTCATGATTTCTCCTGAGCGTAAAAAGAGATCATAGAAGGAAATTGATTCCAGTCTTGAAACGAGATATCAGGAATAACCTTGCCAGATAAATCGTGCACAAATGCCCCAGCACTATCACCGGTAAAAAATGCAGTTTTCATTCCAGCCTCAATTGCAGGTTCAATATCCAACAGCAGATCATTACCGACCAGAATCGTTTGAGACGGAAGTATCTGAAACTCGTAAAGTGCATCAAAAAGCCTCCTGAACAGGATCTGATTTGGTTTTGCCACACCGTATTCGTAAGAGAAAAACGTCAGATCCGGGTCAAAAAGCTCATTAAAATCATCGTATTTGCCATTACTCTGTTCACGGATAAGTAAGGTGAGATCTATTGGAGTGTAAAACTGAGCATTGGACAGAAGACCAAGAGTGATGTTGTTTTCCTTAAGCCTTGAAAGAGCATCTACTACTCCATCATAAAGATCTCTTCCAAGAGAATAGAAATTATAGCAGAATGCCAGATATCTGGGAATATCTTGTTCAGAAGCTTCAATGAACTCTTCCGGCTTATACCCTCTTCGTTTTAAAAGCATTAAAATTATACTCCAGATCTCCTCGATCTTAACCTCAGGGTATAATACTCCTTTCTGAGCCATTTTTTCATGCTGCAGGGCTAAAAGTCCATGATAAAAGTCACTCAAAGTCTTCTCCGGCAGCTCCGCTTCATTTATAGAAACCAATGTCTCAGTCATACCAAAACGTTCTGCAACGGTTTTAAATGCATTTAAAAGTGATTGAGAGCGGGAAGATGCATTCTGAAACCCAGGTTTCCAGTAATTGACCAAGGTCCCATAGACATCACAAATAACGGCTCTTATATCACCGATTTTTTCAGATTTCGAAGGATATGAAATTGGAACAAGTTCCCGTTTATACTTCTGTGCTTCTTTTTCATGAAGATTACGGGCAAATTCTGCAATATCGGACACTCAATACTCCTTTATTTTATTGTAACTGCTCCAAAGCCAATCTCTCTGGATTAGCAGTAAGGTTATTCAAAGAAAACTTGTAACTACTAAGGTATCGAAACAAGTAACTGTTAATTAATCAGAAACAATCGACCAAGAATCAGAAATCCCCCCTTACCCCTTTAATGAGGTCGTGAGGGATTTTGTTAACAAACACCCGTGGACCTCTGCTTTTCTAAACCTCACCTGTATTTTAATCTATAAATGGTAATGATTCCTATTCTTCATTTAAATTTTTTTCAGATTACTTCTGATTGGATATTGAAGAGAAATTGTTATGATAATAGTTCCTTTTTTTTCCGATTTTGATATTATGACGTAATTTTTTTGTCATCAGGACCTGAATTGTTACAACTTTTATAAAATACATTTGAATCAATGTACTACCTCATTTTACCACCAATTCTTCAGAAACAAAATTCTATCTTCTGTATTGAAAAACGCCTAAATTCCTTGAAAAAATGGTATAAAAATGGTAATCTGAATTGTTCAGATTTGTAAGAAAAAGCAGGAAGAGCCCGGTGTTTTAGTGGTTCAAAAGGGTTTGAGCAGATATGAAAAAAACAATATTGATAGTAGATGATAGTAAAGAAATACGGGAAATAGTTAAAACAACCCTGGATGCTGATCTTTTTAAGGTGTATGAGGCTTCCAACGGCTCCAGAGCAATCGAATCTGCAAAAAAATACAAGCCCGATCTTATAATCATGGATGTAATCATGCCAGGGCAGATTGATGGTATCGATGCAATCACACAGATCAAAAACTCTGAAGAATTAAACAGTTGTCAAATAATTATTCTTACCGGTTCCGAACAGGATCGTAAAGAGGAAGGGCTTGCTGCAGGAGCAGTTGATTTTGTTTACAAACCTTTCAGTCCACTGGATCTGCTGGAAAAAATTGACCAATGTCTAGGGATGAAATAAAATGGCCCTGAACGAAGCTGAACCAATAGAAGTCACTACCGACTTTTATCAACTGTATCTTAAGGAACAGCAGAAGGTATTTCATTTACAAAACGAACTACAGATAGCATCATCGCAATCTCAGATGTATGCCCGCGAACTGAGCAACATCTACCAGCATTCAAAAAGAAAACGTAAACAACTGGCAGACACCAACAAACAACTGGTAAAATATGCTTCAGATCTGAGAATCACCTTCTCCAGTTTGAAAAAAGCACATAATGAACTGCAGGAAGCTTATCGGGACACCATCTTCCGTCTTGTGTTGGCCTCCGAATACAAGGACAAAGATACAGGAAATCACATATCAAGAATCAGCCGATACAGCTCGCTTCTGGCTAAAAAACTGAACCTCCCAGAAACCGAAAGCAGTAATATCTCACTGGCAGCTCCCATGCATGATGTGGGAAAAATCGGAATTCCCGATCATATCATACTTAAAAAAGGGATATTAAACGAAGAAGAATTTTCTATAATAAAAACACACACCACCATCGGTGCTGCAATCCTGGATAATTCCAAATCCGCCATTTTACAGATGGCTCATACCATTGCCCTTTCACATCATGAACACTGGAATGGTAACGGTTACCCTCAAGGCCTCCAAAAAGATCAAATCCCGCTTGTTGCCCGAATAGTATCCTTAGCCGATACATTTGATGCCCTTACCACCAGCAGACCTTACAAATCACCTTATCCGCTGGATGTAACCTGCAAAATAATTAGCAGAGAGCGGGAAAGGCAGTTTGACCCCTGCATCACCGATATTTTCCTGGAAAACATCGATGAATTTGTAGCCATTAAAAATGAAGTTGATTGCAGAAACAATGAGGAAAATGACAGTGAGTTTTACCTTAGTGAACGGGACAAAGCCTCATTTTAACGCACAATCATCAGTTTCCCCTTAATTAACACATTACCCTGAAGATCATATATCACATAGAAATAAAGCCCTGACCCAACCAGCTCCCCTGCCTGGTTTCTGGTATTCCAGAGCCACTGCGGTTTCCCTTTTGCAACCTCAAAATGTATTATCTCTCCTGCCTTTTCTGAATCAAAAACCGGATGTGCATTCATTGAAAATATCCTTATCTTTACATCGGTAATTCCTCTTTTTAACTCATGAAGATTTTTGAACCAGATTCCGCATGGTCCCTTCTCATTGCAGTGCTTTTGGTTTTTTCCAGGTTTATAAGGATTGGGAAAAGTATAAAAACCGATATGGCCAGTAAAGAAATGCCAATTCCGTGCAGCATAGGCATCACCGCCTGCAGGAATATTTGAAGATTTGGAATAACGATAATTCTTACTTATTCCGGCAAAAGAACAGTATATACTATCATTACTGAAAAATTTTACATCCGGTTGAAAAGTAATACTTCTGTGATCAGGGGATAACTCGATATTCTTAAAACTAATCGCTTCATCACTATACCTGGACTTTACATACAGGCTTCGGTTATTCTCTCTGCTCATATCAAACACATTGTCAGGAAGTGAATCTGAAAAAGTAATCTTTATAGCAGGAGAAACATCATTAACCTTTTCACCACTGTCAGGAGTAACGGAAATGACCTGAATCTTTTTCACCATATACCCCCAGCTCAGATTATCCGCTGTCGAAGCTGTATCAAAAAGAGAAGAGGAAATTCCATCATCATTGTTATCGGAAGGTAATCCCATCATATCCCGCACTGACCTGCTTCTGAAACGACACCACAGACTGTCTCCAGAAAAAAGTGAACGTCCGATCCTGAAAGTTACCTTGCAACTATCAACCAATATGGAATCAAATTCAAGAAGGGCATAATCATTATACTTTGAATACACCGCCAGTGAACTGTTGTTTTTGCGGGCAGTATCCACAGATGCTGCATATACAGGTGCATTAAACAGAAGAGTTATTTCAGGACGGACTGAAACAGAGCTGTCTCCCGGTGAAGGAGTAACCGACAGAAGACTGAATGTGATACTGTCTACACGCATGCACAGCATTGTATCACCAGTCATGTCACGCCTGAAATCATTATTGTAATCAAGGCGGTTTGGCCCACTGGGTGTAGATGCCCGATCGGTCAGTTCAGTTGTTATTACCAATGCCAGCGAATCGGTGGGAATAAAGAGACCATCCGGAGGAAGAATACCAAACTTTGCACTTCTGTTTTTATAGGATGGTCTGAGCTCCACTTTTGTATAGTTCTGACTCCAGACATAATGCATTTCAATTATCTGTGCCTTCCCGGTAAACATGGAATCCAGGATACTGTAAACCTTTATCCCATTATGGGCGGATACCGAATCTATCGGCTCAGAAAATGATACCGAAATTGAAGCATGCGGTGGAAACCAGTATGGCTTATAGATCCGCTGTTTGGCAAGACCACTATATGGAATATCGGAAGAAAACCAGGGATTCACATTAATTATTCTTGGTAAATCATTGTATTCCATCTGTACCGGAATCGAAATCTCGGGATGTGACGGGTCACTGGTATAAAACACTACAGTATCCCCTATCAGACCATCTCCCTGCATCTGCAAATCGGAGAACAAAAATGTCAACCATAATGTGGAATCCGGCATTATACAGACAGGCCTTAAACTGTGATTATTCTCAGAGGTAAAAACAGTATATCTGTTGTCCTGGATAATGGACACAGAAAGCCATTTTCTGCTGTCGTTTCTGAATTCCAAACCAGTGATATACATTGAATCATTGCCACTGTTTAACAGAGGCAGCTTCACAGTATCGCCAACTCCATCACCAATGACCAGTGATGGACCGGGATAAAGCCTGTTAAGTGCACTCCTGTAATCATGATTTACTGAAGTATCATCCTCCAGCCAGGGAAACTTGATGAAAAAGAGGATGCTGTCGGTCTTGCCAAACTTATCAGAAACAACTATCCGCATGCTGCTGTCGGATCGCTGGGCGATATAAGAAAATTGAGCCTCCACGGATCTCGAATGCAGCATCTGCTGGCGATCTCCTATCCTGAAACGAAAAGAAAGGGAATCCCAGAAAAAACAGTCGGTATCATTAACAGTAACATTAATTTTGTTTTCTTTCTGCAGTGCAATCCGTATTGTATCGCCATGATAAAAAGTATCTGTGCCGATTCTGCAGAAGCGAATCACCGGCCAATGATTGATAGTAAATCTGGTATTCAAATGAACCGAAGTATCCTCATCTGTCCCTGTTATCCTGATAATCACAGTATCAACAGGTGTAATTTCCGAAGCTTTTAACCTGAAAGTTTTCCAGATACCTCCAGTGACAGAATCTAACCTGGTGTTATGGTTGTTATCTACACGGCTGACAACCGCTTTACATGAGAGCGGATCGTTAGTGTCAGAAACTGAATAGATAAAATCGATCGAATCGTTTTGCTGGAGAACAAGAGTATGGAATAAAGGCAGTGGCAGCGTGTCCGGATTTCCTTCATTGTCCCTGATAATAATCGCAGCGTTCAACACTGGCACAGTATTTCTGGTTTTTACCTTCAGATTAACAGGTACTGCATACCAGCTTTTTGAATCATAAGCAGAATAGCTGCATGCCACTACAGTATCAGTTTTAAAGACAGGTAGTATTTTCAACGAAGTCTTAAATACAGGTTCACCATGAACCGTCTTCAATGATGTTTCCACAGGTCCGCTGCCCCGAACTCTGATAACATCACCCTGATCCGGATCGTATACGCTTAAAAACACCTCTGCCGTATCTTTTCTTGACACTAATTGTAAAGTGTCTCCAAAAGAGATATTTTTCATGGTTCCTGCATTGGTTACAACCGAATCAATGCTTTTAAATCGGGGTTTCACGTTCCACGTGGCCACAACCGAATCGATTAGCGGAGTCGTAAGTGAATCTTTTCCGCTTTTACGGTCCAACCTTACCCGTATCTGAAAGAAACGTTTTGTGGTAAGCAAAGTATCACTTGAAATCGATTCCCAGGGTGCACTGCTGCATTGCTCAACAGTATTACCAAAGCGAATGGAATCCTGCAGATACCAGTTGTTCTGCTTCCAGCCGCTTTTGGATACCTCTAATGGGTAAATGCGAATCGAATCATTGGCTGAATCGGAAAATGACTGAATCCTGGAGGTCCAGTAGCCATGTTGATATTTTATTCCACGGTTGGCAAAAACTGTTCCCTGAACCATTGATGAGTCTCTCCAGGTCACAGCTATACTTCCTTTGTCATCAATGGCACAGTTAATAGCAGTGCTTTTATGATCTAACATTTTAGCATCGGCTGCAGCTATATCCGAAAAGCGAATTTTGATTCCATTACTTAATATTCCATCATTGAAGTCAAATATTTCTCCTTCGATTCCTGGTCTGTTATCACCATCAAGATCGCCATTTACAACGATCGCCATGGTATTGTTTTTAAGAGTGGCAGTACAGTGTTTTAAGCCGCTTTTATTGTAAATCTGACTGTAACTTTGCTGAACCACACCACCGGTGTTGGTCAGCCTGTACATGCCCACTCCGGAAGAATTCCAGAATATTACAGCGAATTTCCCGGGAGCATAGGGGCAAATAACCACGTCATCGTAATGGTAGAGCTCATTATCACAGATCAGAATATCAAGAGTTCCGGATAAACCGCTCACTAATTCCCTGTTGTAGAATTTGTAATGCATCTTTCTGGGAGCAGTGGGAGGACCACGACTCCATATTACCAGTATCAGGTCGTTGTTATCGTAACCCACAGCACAGTTAGTCAGATGTCTTCTGTCCAGAACGGTATCTTTCTCTATCTGCACCTCCTGAATTACCGAAATAACATGGTTGCGCGAGTAGATTTTCCGCAATTTCAGCTCATCAGCTTCGACACTGTTTACTACCAGAAATGTGTCTCCTTCGAGATTGCACTGAGAAGAGGCTACATAATCGAAATAAGTGGAACTATCTATTCTGGTGCGTGTATGTCCGTTCCCAACTGTCAGAAACGCCCCATGTGAACTATCCTGAACATAAGAGATGGTTACTCCGTTATCTCCCTTATTGGCATGAAGAAACGATGTACTTGATTGATCGGTGTCAAAAACTTTCTGCGGGGCATTATCAAAATCAACTCCGGTATCAGTCAACCGGACTGCACTAGTAAATAATTTCTTGCCGGAATTAGCGATGTAGTAAAACTGGAAGGTATCAGGGCCAGGAGAAAGCACATCAGGGCTACTGGAGATTATGGAAGAATTTTTTATGGTATCCCCATAAACCTTAACAAGCTTATAATAGTTGTCATTGAGAGAAAAGGAACCACCGGCTGTGATTGCGATATTGGAACTATCTGCCAATTCCGAGAAATCTTTGAAGAGCTTCTTCGCACCATAAGCTTTGAAAAAGCCCATTAAAATCATCAGGAAAATCAGAAATTGCCTATCGAGATTTATAGTTTTCCGATTTTGATTTACGTATAAAGCCCTGCTGTGAAATATCATCGATTATCCCCTGCTCATTCAGCCGGTACTCTTTTCTCCATTGCTTAATCTGACGCTCTTTTATCAACTCTATAGCCCTACGCTCCTTTGCCGCCTGAATCAACTGTTTATGAATTTCAAAAGCCTCTGCATTCATATCATCTATTTTTTGGCTGATCGTTAGCAGATCATTTTTGAGCTTGAACCGGTATGCTACCGAGTATCGCAGCATGGTGATGTTTTTTGCATCGGCACGGTTTTGTTTTTCCGACTCCTGAAGATTCTTCAACTCCCTGATGATACCTTCACGCGTCTTCTGAGTTTCCACTATCTGCCCTATTTTAGCAGCGTACTGCAGCTTTATCTGTTCCTCTTTTCTTTCCCGGATAGAAAGCACTGGCTGAAGAGCGAAACGGAACTTTTTCATCGGTTGACTCCGACTGTTTTTGCCAGTTCAATCAGTCTTGAGAGACTTTCATCAAATGAATTTTTCTCATTGCGATTCTGTTTCAGAAAGTTGTTAAGAGGTTGATGCAGTTTTATTGCCTTGTCGATTAGTTCACTACTTCCAGGAGCATAAGCTCCGATATTAATGAGTTCCTCATTCTCCCGGTAAGAAGCCATGTAGTCCTTGATTGTACCTGCGATACGCAGGTGATCATTGTCAACCACATCGACCATGCATCTTGAGATGCTCTCCAGTACATCGATTGCCGGAAAATGGTTCTTGTGCGCCAATTTACGTGATAGAACAATATGCCCGTCAAGGATACTTCGCGCAGCATCTGCAATCGGCTCGTCCATATCATCTCCTTCAACCAGTACCGTAAACAAG
>JAAYPC010000212.1 GCA_012519985.1 Fibrobacter sp. | reverse complement strand
TTAACCCAAAGCAAATAGCAATGAAACTTGGCCCGTTTACTCCACCATGCATTATTACACCTATCCATGAGTTTTTAGTCCTTTGGACAACGTATGATTGAATGAAAAGCAGTGGTATCAATGTAATTAACAATTGCCATCCAAAACCAATATGAAATAATCCCCAGCCAAATCCATGAATTAACCAGGCATGTTTTCCAAAGGCGACTTCTTGTCTAGGCAACATTACTCCTCGCCATAAAATTTCTTCTCCAAGAATATTCAAAATCCAGTAAGGAGCCCAAACCAGAAGTAACCAGTATCGACCTTTTGTCAAAGGCTCAAACGACATGAAATCAGGCGAATGGTTAAATTTGCCAATGGCAAGCTCCAGACTTTTTATTATCATGATGCTTAATACACCAACAAGGACTAATCCAAGAAAACACCAAATCAGATCAGGTTTTGTAATCTTGCGGAATCTCAAACGATCAGTCCATGTGCTTTTGTTAATTTTATATCCTTCCGATTTCAGTATCAATAATGCAGTTATTATCAAAGGAGTAAAAATTCCTATCCCTGCCACAATGAACCAAAAAAGTATCGTTTCCTGTCCTGTTGCATTACTTAAATATGGAATTAAATATTTTGTTAAGTAATACATCAATAACGATGCTGGAATATAAATCGCAAAAGAACCTATCAAACCAAGTTTTCTAATCTCTTTATTAGATTGCATAAATCCTCTTTAAAAATGACTCATAGCTACTACTCTTATGAATTATCTTGCACATTAGTATAAAAAGGGAATTATCTTTTTCGTTTTTCTCATGTATTCTTTATATTCATTGCCAAATAAAAGAATTAAATTCTCCTCTTCATATTTAAGTCTCCAATTGATTATTAAAAAACATGGAAATAACACTGCTATACTCCACCAGGACTGGAAATAGAATATTGTCCCTATAAATATTATAATTCCGGAAAAATACAATGGATGCCGGACATAACTATATATTCCGGATGTTACCAATTTCTGAGAATTATCTTTGTCAATAGACGCAGACCAGTTCTCCCCTATTTCTTTATTGGCAAAGAAAGAAATTATGAATCCTGACAAAATTGTCAATACCCCTATTCCAGATATTATTGAATTTATGGTGTCTTTAACAAAGTAGTATTCGAAAATTGGCAACGAAATACCGATAATTGGAATAATTGAGACTATAAAAGCAGTTGGATCGAGTAATATTTGTTTAGCTGATTTTTTCTTATTCATCTTACGATGAACCGATGAAAATAATCGTCCAATTATTATTATAAAAACAAATGAAATAATGGTGAGATTAGTGTTCATTTTTTCTCCAGCCCAGGCCTGCAGTTTGGGCGATTATATTAAGCCCCATCAGGGCTTATCAGCAAGCTTTTTTGTGTAAAAGCGAGAGTTGAAATAATAAAAATAGCTCTTTTTAAAGATGCAGTTTATACAAATGTTGATTTTCTATTTTTTTGTAAGCGGGCGCTTCTTCAGGGTAGTGTATAAACTTGCAGTTACCTTCCAGGCGATGGTCCTGCCAAAGATCACACATTCAGAATTCCCGCACCGTGCTCCCCACAATACTAGCTTCCGTATGTATTCTTATCATTTGCTTATCAATCATATCTCCTATCTTTTTAATTGCCTCTCTCATTAAAACTCTGCAATTCACATTGGAAGAATTCAAATGAAATCGCAGGACAGGAAGAAGATTTCCTCTCTATACATACAAAAGTGCAACTTGTGGATGATTTCTTTTATCCATTTGCGACAGATTGTTTCGATCTGCATTTTTGCGAATTCATGATAAAGTTGCTGTAGTGTATAATTCATAATATCGCATTAATAGAAACTAAAACTGTTCCTGATCAATGTAGATTACATCAAGAAAAACACCATTAAAAACTAAAAAATCTTTATCGAGAGTAAAAAGTGTTGCTTTTAGTGATGATGCTGTTGCTGCTATCCATAAATCATTGTCGCCAATACATTTTGCAGAAGCACCTGCGGGCAAGGGTTTCGTCGGATGTTTGCCAAGCCGATATGCATCTAGTTCTGCAAACTGTTCAATGATTTGTAAATGGTTTATATCAACAGCAGGTATAGTATTAAGAAGCCTTTTCATTGCCTCCTGCTTTTTCTGTCCCCATTTCAGGCGATATGAAAGAGAATACATTTCACCAAGTGAAACTACTGATACCAGTGAGTAATTGGGTAAGATTGATGGACTGTATGAGTTTTCAATATGCAAGGCAAGTGCTGATCCGCGGACATAATGAACAAGTATACTTGTGTCAAAAATGTACTTGGCCATACGATCACTTATTTTTAATTTCTTTCATAATGTCTTCGATCGATTCTTCACCCGGCCATTTATTCCAGATTTCTTTTAGCCAATTACGACCGGTTGCTTCGAGCTGCACTTTTTTTGCGAATTCAAACTGAGTCTGGATAACTGGAGCTGTTTCGAATAACTCCTCTCCCTCTTCCATTGGTTTGAGCATTTGTGCTTCGATAATTCTTATTTTTCCAGATGGTTTAAAGCTGACTAAACCTCTCGCTGTGACCCTTTTCCCCCAGAGAGTTCGAAGTGATTCAATACTAATATATTCATCGTTAATTCTTCCCTGTATAATTTGCCCATCAGGAAGATAAAGCTGGAATTTTTTACTGTTATATGCTACCTGCTCCAGATGCCCAGAAATCATGCTTACACGTGGTTCAGGTATTCTTATTTTCAGTCGTTCTACTTTTTCGATATCCTTAATATCGATTTTAAAGTTTTCAGAAGGTCGTTCTTCACAATGAATACTAATTACCGGTGCGTGATCTGAAAGAAAAGGCTTTAGTTCAGTAATGCTTGTTAAAACACCATAATCGAAATAATCACTTTCCAGATTCTCTGCATACATATCGGCTACAGAGCGCCCGATAAGAGAAATTGCGGTGTCGTGTGGTTCTGGTGCGCTGCCCCATAAATCCTGTTGCACAATCAGATCAGGAATTGAGGCTTCTAATGTTGGAGCTTCGAGTGCGAGTATTGTTGAACCATTTTTTATTCCGGTAAAGGTAAAATCGGTTGCTTTCTCGAGCCATTTAGGTGCAGGCCCCACCTTAGTGCTTTGTCCCTCAATGGCAAGGCGTAAGCCTTTTTCCGCAGAAGCTGTAAATTGTTGCAATAATTGGGATAGTGCCCGGGTTGTAATAGTCCCTGGTGGCGAATCAAGGCCTTCAAGTTTGATTTTATATTTTAGTGTATCCATTTTTGCCACCTTATCATACCTTTTTTTCCATCTCTCATCTTCAAATTTTTCTTCGTTTTTACAGATTCAAGCTTTTTTTGGGTGCTCAATTATGCTGATACATACTCACGCATGTTTAATGATACAGTACTTGCAAACCACCGGATATAAAATTCGTCCTGATTCTTCTGTTTATTAGTAATAAAAACAGGTTATGGAGCCCGCTCTTTAACGATATTTTTTAGAGTGCTTACTGTATTATTGATCTTACTTTATCATTTTTAATCGCTGAAAAAATAAAATAGCTATTTCCAACATTTGCTGG